>CAIULN010000031.1 GCA_903900025.1 uncultured Methanomicrobiales archaeon
ATCTTGTCTGCCACAGGCTTTGCCTCCTTTGTAGTAGCTTCAGGTTTTTTTGCGATGTCAGCTTTTGCCGGCGCTGCAGGCGCCTGCGGTGTCTCGCTGACGGTCTTCTTGAAGACGCTTGATAGTAGTCCCATAATCCACCCCTATTGTTTCCAGTACAATCCGTACTGTTTCGGGTATAGCCTTTGAAACTTCATCCGAGAGTCCGATCTCCATGTCGGGATCGGTTACACGTTCCGGCTGGCATCCGATGACCGTGATATCGATTGTGTCGTCTAAGCGCTGGAGCGGTTCTGTTAAGTCCCATGAATGGGCATCGCGGTAACTGCCCGGTGGCAGGTCTTTGACCCGGAACGTCGCGATCGAACCGGGTTCTTTTCCGAAATCCGCGATATCGACGATCACAAGTTTTTTTGTGACGTCCGGATCGAGGAGCGTAAAGATAAAATGCGGCGCTCCAAGACCCGCATCGACGACCCTGACATTGTCGGGAAGCACAAGCTTCTGCAGCTCCTCAACAACCGCTGGTCCGAACCCATCATCGGCAAACAGGGGATTTCCGCACCCTGCAATCACGATCTCTGGATACAGCATTCCGTGCTCCACTCACTGGATGAGCTTCTGGGCGACTATCCGGTTGTCCTCATCGATCACGATCATGTGGGTAGCACATGATACACAGGGGTCATATGCACGAACGACAACCTCGGCAAGCTGCCACGGTGCACCGGTAAGTGCAGCGCTGCAGGTCCCAAAGTTCCAGGTGGTCGGGACAAGCATCGAGTACCAGAGGACGCGGCCGTCCTTGACCTTGGTAAGGTGGACGTCGGTGCCGCGGGGCGCCTCGTTGGCTGCCCAGCCCATGGAGCCGTCACCCTGCGGGATATAGTCGGCAACGACCTTGCCCGAGGGGTTGTACTCGTCGATTGCGGCAATCATTGCATACAGGCTGTCGGTGTACTCCATCTGGCGGGCAATATGCTGGCCGACGGTGCCCTTCTCGTCATAGCCCTTGAATGTGGCGAGACGTGCACGCGGACCGACTTCGACGGGTGCGCCGTCATACATCGGGATGCCTGTGCAGGCTTCCATCTGCGGGTTTGTCTTGGTGCCAACCGGTGTAGTACCGCCAATCGGGTACTTCGGGTCTGCAAGTGAAACCTCCATCTCACCCATGTACCAGTCCCAGGGTCTGACTTCCTTGAACCGGTTGTAATCCCAGGTCGGGCACTCGTCCATGCTTGAGGTACCGTAGAACGGGTGGGTCGCCATGTAGCCCTGGTTGTGGTACCCGAGGTCCTTTGGGATGGCAATCTTTGCGCCGCCGACATCTGCCCAGTCGCGCTTCTGGAAGTTGCGCAGGACTGCGATCATGAAGTCCATCTGCTGGTGGGCAAGCACGAGACCTTCCTTTGCAAGGTCGTACATCTTGGTCTTGGCACGCTCGGTGCACGCCTTATACATACCGCCGACCCGCGGGTTGGACGGGTGGATCGCTTCGCCACCGGAGACCTGGCCGATCGTCTGGCCGATCTCACGGAGCCGCTGGATGCGCTTTGCGACACTGCGCACCGGCTCTTCGGGGGTGAACGGGTTGATCTTCGTGTCGGTGCCCGGGATGTACAGGTCGGGCAGGATCAGGATGTTGTGCAGTGCGATACTGTGCAGCCGGTTTGCCAGCTGAAGGATAAAGCGAAGCTGTTTCGCATCCTTGGGGACCTCACACTTGATGGATGCCTCCATCGACTCGATCCCTGCGAGTGTGTGGGCAATCGGACAGATACCACAGACACGGGACGCGATCTTGGGGACCTGCTCCATCGTCTTTCCGATGGCGAGCTTCTCAACGCCCCGCACCGGGGTAATGGAACACCAGTTACCCGTCTCGATGATACCTGCGTCGTTAACCTTCAAGACAAGTTTTGAGTGTCCCTCATGTCTTGTGGTTGGGGAAATCTCTACAACTTTCGACAATACTATCGCCTCATTTGTTGTTGCTTGTTCTCAATGCTGTACAA
>CAIULN010000032.1 GCA_903900025.1 uncultured Methanomicrobiales archaeon
GGGACCGATATCTATGAGGTGGTCTGCCGATTTGATAACGTCAAGGTTGTGTTCGATCACCACTACGGTGTTGCCTTTTGCAACAAGATCATCGAGCACCTTGATCAGCTTTTTCGTGTCATCAAAATGGAGCCCGGTAGTCGGCTCGTCCAGCAGGTACAGGGTTTTTCCCGTAGCACGCTTGGCAAGCTCGCGTGTGAGTTTGATCCGCTGGGCTTCGCCACCCGAAAGTGTCGTTGAGCTCTGCCCGAGTTTGATATAATCAAGGCCGACCCGGGAGAGTGTCTCGAGCTTGCTCTTAATGGACGGAATGTTCTCGAAGATCTTCATCGCCTCTTCGACACTCATATCCAGCACGTCGGCGATCGATGTGCCCTTGTACTTCACCTCAAGCGTCTCGCGGTTGTACCGCTTTCCCTTACAATCCTCGCACTCGATATAGACATCGGGCAGGAAGTTCATCTCAATACGGATCAGCCCGTCACCTTCGCATGCCTCGCACCTGCCACCCCTTATGTTGAACGAGAACCGGCCCGGTTTGTAGCCCCGCATCTTTGCCTCCTTTGTTTCGGCAAAAACGGCCCTGATCTCATCAAAGACTTTGGTGTACGTCGCCGGGTTGCTCCGGGGCGTCTTACCGATGGGCGACTGGTCAATCACAATTACCTTGTCGATCTCCGCATCAAAGACTATGCCGGCATGCCTCCCCGCCTGCTCCCGCGACTGGTGGAGGATCTGCATCATGCCCTTATAGAGCGTTTCATATACGAGCGTGGACTTCCCGCTCCCGGAGACTCCGGTAATTACCGTGAGCAGCCCGATAGGAAACTTTGCGTCGATGTTCTTGAGATTGTGCTCCCGGCAGCCTTTTACCGTGATAAATTTTGTTGCCTCCCGGCGTTTTTCCGGTATCTCAATCTGTTTTGCCCCGATGAGGTACTGCCCGGTGAGAGATTTTTTGTTCTTTTCGATCTGGTCCGGTGTCCCTTCCGCCACTATCGCACCACCGTGGAGCCCGGCACCGGGCCCCATATCGATCACGTGATCGGCAGAACGGATCATATCCTCGTCATGCTCTACCACGATGAGAGTGTTGCCAAGATCCCGGAGGGTCCTCAAAGTCCCGATCAGTTTGCGGTTATCCCGCTGGTGCAGCCCGATGGAGGGTTCATCCAGGACGTAGAGCACGCCCATCAGGTTCGATCCAATCTGGGTGGCAAGCCGGATCCTTTGTGCTTCCCCACCCGAGAGGGTGCCGGCATTGCGCGAGAGGGTGAGATAACCAAGACCCACTTTTTCCAAAAATTCAAGACGGGAGCGGATCTCTTTGATGATCTGTTTTGCGATCTCCCCTTCTCTTTGTGTAAGCTTGAGACTGGCAAAGAACGCGACGCTGTCACTGACCGAAAGATCCGTGACATCAATGATGGATTTCCCGCTGATCCGGACTGCAAGCACCTTGTCCTTGAGCCGTCTGCCTTTGCATGACGGGCAGTCAAACACCCTCATATATCCCTCAAGTTCACGCTTGCGGTAATCCGACTGGGTCTGGGAATACAGCCGTGCAGTCTGGGGGAGGAGTCCTTCCCACTCGCCGGTATGCGACCAGTGGGCGTCCCCGTTCTTCATACTCATGGAGAACTTCATCCGCTCCGAAGAGCCGTACATCAGGGCGTTGTACTGCTCCTCCGTGAGGTCTTTGATCGGTGTAAGCACACCGAAACCGAAGTGTTTGGCAACGGTTGCAAGATACTGCCCGCGGAAGCCGTCCATAGGATTGCGGTAAGGAGCTACTGCCCCGTCTGCAATGCATCGGTTTTTGTCCGGAATTATCAGATCCGGGTCAAACTCCATCTTCACACCGAGCCCGTGGCACTCCTCACAGGCGCCAAACGGGCTGTTGAACGAGAACATCCGCGGCTGGAGTTCCTCAAAGGCAATCCCGCAGACCGGGCAGGCCATAAGTGAAGAATACGTGGATTCCTTCTCCGCTTCGTCAACCACAAGGATAAGCCCTTCGGATTTCTTCAGTGCGTTCTCCACCGCTTCGGTAAGCCGTGACCGGTCAGAGGTTTCCAGCCGGTCAA
>CAIULN010000033.1 GCA_903900025.1 uncultured Methanomicrobiales archaeon
ATGATAACGCGATCTTCTTTGGAAACTCCGGCCGGTTCCCTCCCTGCCCGGTGGTAAACTTAACGCTAATGAACCCGGCGTTCCAGCCCCAGTACGGCTTTAAGGGGATTAAAAACATCGCGGCTCTTGTCAGGCAGGCCCTGGAGAACAAGGACCTCCCGCGCTCACGTTTGTTCAGGGGGATGCTCTATGGAACAAGGACACGGTAACGAAGCGGCCGGGGCGGCACCCCCGTCTCCGGAAAAATGCACGGATCCCTATCTCAGGTGTGCCTTCAATGGTGCTGCCCAGACGGCACTGGGAGTCTCCGGTTCCGCCCTGCTCGCCCATTCCCCGCAGGGATGCGAGTACCTTGTCAACAATGCATTTGCCTCGCAGGAGTGTGACTATATGGAGACCGTCACGCTGTGCACAAAATTGTGCGTGGACGAGATTGTGCACGGCGGTGAGGACGTTCTTGCCCGTACGATCCGGGAAGTAAAGGATCTCCCGATTACCGCCCTGTTCGTGCTCAGTGCGTGCGGACCCGAGATTGTCGGCGACGACATCGTTGAGGTATGCGAGGCCCTGCAGCCGGAGGTAAAATTCCGGCTCGTCCCGATCGAATGCGCCGGGTTCAGGGGATCGCAGTACGATGGCATCGACATCGCGCTGGATACGATCCTGAAAAAACTGGTGAAGAAGAGCGATGAGAAGATCCCGGGATCGGTCTGCCTTATCGCCCCCCACGCGAACGCCAACCCGACATGGACAGCAGACCTTGAATGGGTACAACAGGTCCTTTCCCGGCTGGGCGTATGGGTTGTTGCCACGCTCACGCACAGGACTCCCCTTTCCGAGATTGAGAATGTAGCATCTGCCGAGACATCACTCCTGTTAAGTCATGACGCCGGACAGAAAGCAGCGGATTATCTTTCCGCGGCCTATGGCACCGAACAGGTGTGCCGGGGGATACCTCTCCCCATAGGAATGACCAATACGCAGCGCTGGCTGACTGCGCTCGGAGAGCGGTTCGATGCACAGAAAACAGCGGAGGGCATGGTTGCGGAAGGCGAGCGGATGGTGACGGCGACGTGCCGGCGCAAGTGGCCGATGGCGCGGTTCCTGTACCGGACCCCCGCCGCAATCGTTGCCGATGCCACGGTCGGGATCCCGCTGGTCCGGTTTGTCACCGAGGAGATGGAGATGACACCGGAACTCGTTGCATTGTACACCTCCCAGCGCCCGGTGCGGGAACTGCTGGAACAGGAACTGAAAAGTCTTAAGCTTAACCCGAAAGTCGTGTACGGTACGGACGTGTACAAGACGAGGATGAGCTTGCGTGAGGTAAAGCCGAAGGTCATATTCGGGAGCACAATCGAACGGCATGCCAGCGAAGGGCTTCCTGTGGCGTATGTTGTCGAGGTGGTGAAAATAATGCGCCAGTTCCGGATGATCAACAGGGAATACTTCGGGTATACCGGCATTTTAAACCTCTTCGAGTGTGTCCAGAACGAGTGGACGATGGGGTGGCGTTCAAAAGAGAGAAGGTACGAGGCGAAGTGGTGAACAAAGCATGAGACAGATCGCGATATACGGCAAAGGGGGCATCGGGAAGAGCACGATCGCCTCAAACCTGTCTGCGGCGTTGAGCGGGATGGGGCATACGGTCATGCAGGTCGGCTGCGATCCCAAGAGGGACTCGACGAGGATCCTAGCCGGGGGTCGGTTTATCCCTGCCGTTTTAGAGGAGCACCGGGAACAGCTGAGGGTAGGCAAAGACGAATATGCAATCAAGCTTGACCATATCGTCTTCAAATCGCCCGGCGGGATTTACCTTGTCGAGGCAGGGGGGCCGGAGCCGGGAGTCGGGTGTGCCGGCCGGGGCGTGCTGACAGCGCTGCGGATCTTAAAAGACCTCAATGCGTTCGAGACCTACAAGATCGATGTGGCGATCTACGATGTGCTCGGTGACGTTGTCTGCGGAGGTTTTTCGATGCCTATCCGGGAAGGGTTCGCAAAAGAGATTTACCTCATCTGTTCCGGTGGGTTCATGAGCATTTATGCGGCAAACAACATCACCCGGGCAGTGCAGCGCCTGGCAAAGCGGGGGGACACCGGGCTTGCCGGGATCATCTGCAACAGCAACGGCGATGAAACGTTCGAGCGTGCCGTCATTCCGGAATTTGCAAAAAAGCTGGGGACCTCATTTGTCCAGTTCGTCCCCAGGAGTCCCGTGATCCAAGCGTGCGAGCTGGAAGGCAGGGCCGTCGTGGAGTATTCTCCTGGTTCGAAGGAAGCTGAGATCTTCAGGAATCTTGCTAAAGCGATCATGGAAAACGATTCGCGGGTGATCCCGACACCGGTTAACGACCTCGCTGAGCTTGAGTATATGTACCGACAGCATCTTGTGAAGAGATGATGCGTTTATATGCGGCCGGGCACAGACTTTGCTTTTCCCGCTCACGTGTTTCGTTGACCTGTTCCATGCACGGCACTGAACGGCGACGCAGTCTACCCTTCATGGTTCGATGCACTGATGCGGATTTGATGCTCAACGGTATCTGCCGTTCTTATCAGAAGGGCAGATTTGAGGAAATTGTATACGGTTTTTGATGGTATCTGCCTATCGCCCAATTCCCGCCAGTCTCTGATGAGAGACTTTCCAGTTCCGGCACCCCAAAACCGCCTTCCTTCCATTTCTCCTTCCCCAGCCCATCCGGCAAGCGATCGCCCCTCCAATAGGTGCTATTAGCAGTCATTTCGGCGCACGATTCATGCCGAATCCAGCCAAACGGGGCGCTATATGCGGTTTTCTGGAAACAATAGTGTTGCTTTTTCGCGAATTAGTGATATTTTGGGGGTTCGGAACCATTCGCGGAAACAAATTTCGTGACGGAGGAGTGGGTTGGGCAAAAGAGCATGTTTCCCTTGGTGATAGACCGGAATTATCGATCCTGAAAACAGGGGTTCTTTCATAAACCAGTAGTCCTTTTCGATAAATCCTGAGATCTGCCAACCAATAGGGTCTGTTAGGGTTATTTTCCAAGCATGCATCTGCCGTATTTTGCCAGAAAAGCCGCAATAATCACGTTGTTCGCAAACAATGTTCTATTACTCGCCATTTCTCGCAACCTGATCATTTTTGGGGCGATCCGGAATTGCCTGTTTTGGTAAATGGGGGCTGAATCGGGCGTATTTTCTCTTACTCCTCTCACATCCCCTTCTCACCCGTGAAACAAACCCCCCGGGCAATACACAGTCAGCTTCTCCACCGTTCCCGCATCAACGCATCGCGGCGTTAAATCGCAGGCAGGGCACATCGTGCGGCCCAGTTCCTTCTTGTCCACATTCAGCGTCCCGCGTTTGTCGTGCAGGTCATAGAGCAGCTTCAGGTACTTGCCTTCCGCAATCCGGGGGATCCCATCCTTTACCAGGAGCCCTTTCCACTCGTACAGTCGCCTTCCACCCTTGCCGGAATTACACGACTGGCAGACACGGATGGCGTTGTCGGGAATGTCCGGGCCGCCGCAGGATCGCGGCAGGATGTGCTCTGTTGTCAGCGGGCCTTTTGCTCCGCAGTAGATGCATTCGTCCGGTTTCTCATGCTCCCGCAGCCATTCGCGGATGGTCGAAGTCCAAGTAATGTTCCCATCCCGGAGCTGGGTAAACCGGCTCATCTGGAATCCCCGCTGGCCTTCGAGCCCGGCAGATTTTGCGATGAGCTTTGCATATTGCCAGAAGATCTGGTCGCGGATCGTTTTGACAGCGGCTGGCGGCATGGTTAGTTGTTTTGTAAATGCAGCGGAACAATAAAGATATCGGGACCGGCAGGTCATCATCCCGTCCCCGCAACAGTAACCAAATCGGAAAAATAAATTATTACTTCATCTATTAGCGCAGAAGTAACCGACGATGAGCTCGTATTTCGTAAATATCTCACACGCCGGACAATAGCAATTGATCGTTTTTACTTTTGATGGAATCGATGATTTTCCTCGTGCGCAGAATAGTGCATTG
>CAIULN010000034.1 GCA_903900025.1 uncultured Methanomicrobiales archaeon
GTCGGCCTGCAGCGGATGAGCCACCCGCTCACTGCCCGGAGCGGGATTGTCTGGGCCGGCGCCGCGATGTTGATCGCGACGCTCGTCACGTTCCTTACCCCGAACCTCACCAACTTCACCCTGATGGCGATCGGGATCGTCATCGGCGGGGGCTTCGGCTACATCGCGGCGCGGCGCGTCGCGATGACCGATATGCCCCAGATGGTCGCGTTCTACAATGGAATGGGAGGCGGCGCGGCAGCCGGGATCTCGGCTGTCGCGCTCCTGAGCACCACCACCGCCTCCACCAGTTCTCTCGCTGTCGTTGGCGGCCTCATCGGAGCCGTTTCGTTCGCTGGGAGCCTCATCGCGTTCCTGAAGCTCCAGGGCTGGATGCGGCAGCGGCCGATCACCTTCAAGGGTCAGCAGGTCGTCAACATGGCGGTCCTCGCCCTCGCCATCGTGTTCGGCGTGCTCGTCCTCTGGCACCCTTCCTGGATCCCGCTCACCGTCGCCATGTATCTCCCGCTGTTCTTCGTCCTCTCGCTCGGGTTCGGGTTCCTAATGACGCTCCCGATCGGCGGGGCCGACATGCCCGTCGTGATCTCGATGTACAACGCCTTCACCGGGCTCGCCGTCGCGCTCGATGGGTTCTCGTTCGCGACCCCCAACTATGCAATGGTCGTCGCGGGCGTCATTGTCGGCGCCGCGGGTTCGCTGCTCACGCTCCAGATGGCGCGGGCGATGAACCGCTCGATCTCGAACGTCTTCTTCGGCGCGTTCGGAGCGACGGAGGAGAAAGGGATGCAGATCCAGGGCAGCATGAAGTCAATCGAGGCGGACGACGTTGCGGTCATGCTCGCCTACGCGAACAAGGTGATCATCGCCCCCGGCTACGGCATGGCGGTCGCCCAGGCCCAGCAGAAGGTCAAGGAACTGACCGACCTGCTCGAGAGCAAGAACGTCCAGGTGAAGTTCGCGATCCACCCGGTCGCCGGGCGAATGCCCGGGCACATGAACGTCCTGCTCGCCGAGGCAGGGGTCGCCTACGACCACCTCTTCGACCGGGACGAGGTGAACCCGGAGTTCCCGAGCACCGACGTCGTCCTCGTCATCGGGGCCAACGATGTTGTCAACCCGGCGGCGCACCGGCAGGGCAGCCCGCTCTTCGGCATGCCAATCCTCGACGTTGAACAGGCGAAGGACGTCATCGTCCTCAAGCGCGGCCAGGGAAGGGGGTTCGCCGGGATCGAGAACGACCTGTTCTACCGGGACAACACGCGGATGCTCTACGGCGACGCGCAGGAGTCCGTCGGGAAGCTCGTGCAGGCCCTCAAGAAGCTCTAGGGCTCACGAGGATCCGCCGGGCCGATGTTACGGCCGTGCCGGCCTCTCGGCGAGCCGCGCCTTGAGGAGATCGAGCCACGCGACGGAGAGGATCCCGCCGGCCACGGCGAGGAGGATCGGGTTCGCGGTGCGGAGCGTCCGCACGAACAACTGCGAGTAGGAACGGTTCACGAAGATGATGGCGAGGTTTGACGTGACGAGCGCGAGCCAGGCGAGGCCGCGGCTCTCCGCGACCAGGTGACCCGATGATAGCGCCCAGAAGTAGAGGTCGAGGCCGAAGGCGAGCGCCGTCGCGCCCTCGAGACAGCTCAACCCGATGGCCCGGGCCGCGAACAGGGGCTCGGCCGGGTCCCGCGGGGGACGGTGCATGGTCCCCGGCTCCTGCGGCTCCGTCTCGGAGGTGAGTGAGGAGGTCGGATCGATGACGAACTGGAGGAAGACGATCTCGACCGGTAGATCACGGCCGGCGCCCCCAGGATGACCGGGACGAACGCCAGTCCCGCGATCGCGACGTGGACCGAAAGGAGGTACGAGAGGGCCTTGCGTATGTTCGAGGAGATCCCACGCAATGCAGGTCTCCTGATCCTGAGAGACGTGAAGAAGACCTTCCGGTACGCAAACCGGAAATACTTCGGGCAAGAGAAGAAGGAATCAAATTTGTCATGTGTGCCAACCCCGTGCGGGTTCTTGGTAATCAGGAGACAACAGGAGTTGAATGTGTCAAAATGTCGATGTGCGATCTGGACGATACCGGGCGTCCGGCACCTTCAATTGTAAAAGGGAGCCATTTCACCATTGATGCTGATATTTTCATTGAAGCGATTGGGCAGGATACCAATCCACTGCTTATCTCTGAACTGAACGGTATCGTGCGGGGGAAGCGCGGTACCATTATTGTTGATGAGGATGGCAGAACCGCGTTGCGACATGTCTATGCAGGGGGTGACGTGGCTACGGGCGCCGCAACAGTCATCCTTGCCATGGGGGCGGCAAAAAAAGCTGCGTTTGCTATTGACCGGATGTTACGGGAAGAATGCACCTGACAGGATAGTTAAAAGGCGACTTTGTAATTATTCTTGCATTCTGAATCCCAAAGAAGTTGCCAATTGTTATTAATTATCCTGACCATGGTATTTTTATGCCATTCTGTATCGCTTGCGGCAAGGAGATCGATTCCGACCAGAAATTCTGTGAATACTGCGGGGGGGCGCAGGATCAACCGGCTGCCCCGTTCTCTCCAGCTGTGCAATCGCCTCCACCGCCCCCGCCCCCCTTATCGATACCACCGCCCGTCGGCCCAATTCCTGCGGTGAGATTACCCCGGGTTAATCCTCCTCATGTTCTATCCGGCAGAAAAATGCCGGTAACAAAGAATACCGCTATCATGGTAAGTGTAGTCGTCGTTGTGGCATTCATTGCATGTATGTATTTTATCGGGCTTCCGCTCATGAAGGGGAATCCACCGTCCGGTGCGACGGCAAAGGTCACACCATCACCGGTTATTACCACTGCAATGCCAACAACGATGTTCCCCACGACAGTACCTCAAACATTAGCACAGAAACGGGCTGACCAGTATGAAACAAACTACACCGAGGTTTACACGAGCAATCGTACCTATAATTTTGGTGCAAAAGAGGTCTTCAACTATGATCTAACCACCCCCCCATTATATATCCTTTTCAACATCATCCCGGGGATGGTTGTGCGTGAGAAACTTGCGGACATCGGGCTCCCCACGGAACATAATGTAACAGCGATCTATGTGAACCCGAATGCCTGGTTTGAGGTAAAGGTACTTGATTCCGGAACTGGAAGTGTCGTTGATAAACGGGGATTCAACAAGGATTACAGCCAGATGGCCAAACAGGAATTCATGGTCAGGACAAAGGGGGATTACCGTGTTGAAATGGCGGGCAATGATGTATCAGTGAATGTCCAGATCCTGACAGGCAATTAAAAAATTCTGTTGGATGAAATTATTAACGTTATTTTTTATCCCGCATGAGCTGGTCAAGCCAATCCAAATAACTGATTATCAATAATTATTGGGCCTTGTTGGTATTTCTCTTTTTATCACTCACAAGGTTCATGACAGATGATGAGGTTCAGGAATCGCATACATGGTTTCCAATCAGGCAATTGGCTCCGGTTCTTTTAACCACAATCCCTGCACAAGCAGCTGTTAAAAAGGTTTTTGAGAATGCTTTTCGTTCACCCTCAATACCCAATGGTGAAACGAGGTAGTCCTGCCATGCATCCACTTCAATGTTCGCCGCATCTTTCTCTATTCAGGAAACTTGGACACGCCCGACGATGGCAGATGGCCTCCGGTCATGGCTTTGTGCAAGACACCAGAATGGTGAGAGTTTTCAAACCATTTCACGCCCTCTAAGTTTACGATCTGTCTTCTCATTCGTTTTTGCGCGGCATTTTTCCGGTGTCCTGTGCGTTGCCCGGTGTCAATAGCCTTGATAACCTTCTCCAGCGCCAAAACTTTTTTTTTTGAAAGCAGGATGAAAAAAGGGGCATTCTGCGGCACAGCCTGCGGGACACACGTCGCAACCTGTATATGTGTTTGTAGTCTCTGCCGGCACTGACACCCCCAATCTCATGGCAATATATCCTGATGCAGGAAAGAAGGCGTTATGCTCCGCACCGTGACATGGTTCGTTCACTGACCGCGACGGAACCACGCTCCCCGATGTGAGATAAACCATGCATGTGAATTGAGCGGGAGATCCCCCTTTTTCTGGGTCATCCTTTCATAAGTCCCGTCACTTTTCATCAACCTCAGGTTGTCTGTATCAAGGATCTGCTGTTTGAATATGACGTCAATAAGCGCAGACCTGATGACCGGATCATTGACAGGATAGAGAATTTCGACACGGCGATCAAGATTTCTTGGCATGAGGTCAGCACTTCCCAGCAGCATCTCACTGTTCCCGCCATTATGGAAATAATATAACCGGGCATGTTCGAGGAACCTGCCGACTATTGTCGTTACCCTGATATTTTCAGAAATACCCGGCATTCCGGGGCGCAGGCAACATATCCCGCGGACCTGCAATTCGATCTTTACCCCTGCTTGTGATGCCCGGTATAATGCGGTGATGCACTCGCGGTCTACAAGTGAATTCATCTTGAATGCAATGTATCCGTCATTATACGTTTGCTGCCGAATGATCTCTCTCTCGATACGGTCGATCAGTGCCCTGCGCAGGGTAACCGGGGCAACGAAGAGCTTGCGATACTTCTCAATCCGGGCGTAACCGGTCAAAAAGTTGAACAGGTCTGCGATATCTTCCCCGAGTTCCTTATCGCAGGTGAACAGTCCGAAGTCTGTGTATACCCTGCTCGATGTTGCGTTATAGTTGCCTGTTCCAAGATGAAGATACCGCCGGTAGCCGTCCTTTTCACGTCGCACAACCATACAGAGTTTGGCATGCACCTTGAGACCGACAATCCCGTATACAACGTGGACACCTGCCCGTTCGAGCTGGCGGGCCCAGCCAATGTTATTTTCTTCGTCAAACCGTGCCTTGAGCTCAATGAGAGCCGCCACAGATTTGCCGTTCTCACGGGCTTCCATGAGAGCAGCAACGACAGGTGAATTTGAGCCGATCCGGTACAGGGTAATCTTGATGGCAAGGACTTCGGGGTCGTGGGCTGCCTGCCTGATAAAGTTCACGACAGGGGAAAAACTGTCATAGGGGTGGTAGAGAAAGATGTCATTTTTTTTAACGGCGGAAAATATATCCCTTCCCTCTGCAATTTCAGAAGGAACGGAAGGGACAAATGGTGTATCCTTGAGGTCCTGCCTTTTTAGCGTGAGCAACTGCATCATGTCTGCCATGCCGACCGGCTGGTTAAGCCGGTAGATCATTGGTGAGGAAATACCCAGTTTTGACTCAAGCATCTGGCAGATCCTGTCGGGCATTGAACGGTCAACCTCGATTCTCACCGGTTTACCGGTTTTCCGTTGTTCCATAATCTCTTCAACTGCGGTGAGCAGATCTGACGCTTCATCCTCCTCAATCTCCAGATCGGCATCACGTGTGATGCGGAATGGATACGCAGCAACAACATCAAGCCCGGGAAAAAGGAGATCCAGGTTTTCTGCAAGAATCTCTTCAAGGAAGATCACATGTACTTCAGTGTCATCTGCATACCCCGTCTTATACGGTTCCGGGACCCGGACAAGACGGGGAAAGAGGCTTGTTGGAACCTTTATACGGGCAAAATACTCCTTCCTGTGCTCATCCCTGATAATGATTGCGAGGTTGAGTGAAAGATTCGAGATGAACGGGAACGGGTGTGAACTGTCAAATGCAAGTGGTGTGAGAACGGGAAAAATTTCATTGATAAAGAGGTTGCGGATGGCGACCTGCTGCTCCGGAGCAAGTGTGTCATGCGTGTGGATATGGATGCCCTCTGTGGCAAGTTGTGGCACAAGGTTTTCTTTCCAGCACAATGCCTGCCGGGCTAGAGCCGGGATTAATGCCGACCGTATTGAATCAAGCTGACGCGCCGGTGACAAGCCGTCAGGTGGTGCCTCGAGCACACCATTCGCAAGCTGCCGCAAAAGGCCCGCCACACGGATCATGAAAAATTCATCAAGGTTACTGGAAAAAATCGCATGAAATTTTACCCGTTCGAGGAGGGGATGCCGCTCATCCATTGCCTCATCAAGGACGTGCCGGTTAAAGGCAAGCCAGCTCAGCTCGCGGTTGATGAAATGGGCGGGATCTTTATGATCGACAGGTGATGACATATCCGTCATTCAGTGACTCCAGGGAAAGGAAGGTGATTCTGAAGATATCCGATACACATTGTGGTCTTCTCTGTTATAGGTAGATGGAGGCGTTTTTATAATGATTTATGGCATCGGGTTAGACTGGTTCCCCCTCCTCTCGCTCGATATGTCCGTTCAAAGAACCCCCGTTCCCCAACCTATAAATATTCTTCACCCCTAACAAAATAACATGGTGCCAGCCATGAGTGAGTGTTTTATTTGTCGATAAGATCCGCTTTTTAGATACCACGTTACGGGACGGGGAACAGACACCCGGGGTCTCGTTAAATCCTGAACAGAAACTCGAAATTGCAACAAAACTTTCTGACATCGGCATTGATGTTGTAGAAGTTGGGTCAGCCGCAGCCTCTGATGGTGAACGGTCGGCACTCCAAATTATTTCGGATGCCGGACTTTCTTCAGAAGTGTGCACCTTTGTGAGGGCCCTCCCCCAGGATATTGACTTCGCTGCCGATTATGGAGCCGATTCTGTCCACCTTGTAGTTCCGGTGAGCGATCTCCATATCGAGAAAAAGATGAGGAAGACTCGGGATCAGGTCGCTGCAATGGCGATCGCTGCAGTCAGGCATGCGAAGGAACGTGGTCTGATTGTAGAGCTCTCCGGGGAGGACGCATCGAGGGCAGACCAGTCCTTTTTACAAAGTCTTTTTGCCAAAGGTGTTGAGTGTGGCGCCGACCGTCTCTGCTTCTGCGATACGGTCGGGCTTCTTACGCCGGAAAAAGTGGCAGAATTTATTCCCCCGATTGCAAAAATTGCACCCCTTTCAATCCACTGCCATGACGACCTCGGGTTTGCGCTTACCAATACCTTTGCTGCCATGAAATCCGGTGCAACATGTGCGCATGTTACTGTCAATGGTCTTGGTGAGCGTGCGGGGAACACCCCCCTTGAAGAGCTCGTCATGGCGCTTGAGATATTATACAATTACCAAACCGGGATCAAAACGGAAGAAATTTATCATCTTGCCTCGCTCGTATCGCGTCTGACCGGTGTACCACTACCAGTCAACAAGGCCATTGTAGGCGAGATGGCGTTTACGCATGAAAGCGGAATCCATGCGCACGGGGTGATCCGGGAACCTTCGACTTATGAGTCCATCAAACCGGAGATGATCGGACGCAAGCGGCGGATTGTGCTTGGGAAACATTCAGGTTCGGCATCCGTAGAATCAGCGCTTCATGAGATGAACTATAAAACCGATGATCACCAACTCAAAGAGATCGTAAAGAGGATCAAGCAGTTGGGTGATGAAGGCAAGCGCGTGACTGATGCCGACCTGATGGCGATTGCCGATGCTGTCCTTGCCATTGACTACAAACCCGTTATCAAAATGCGGCAGTTCACGGTTGTATCGGGAAGTAATGCCATCCCGACTGCATCGGTCATGCTGGTTGTGGACGGCCAGGAAATTACCGGGGCATCATCAGGCACCGGCCCTGTTGATGCAGCTATGCAGGTGCTGCGCAAATCCATTGCCGATGTTGCCGATATCCGTCTTGAGGAGTACCATGTTGATGCGATCAGCGGAGGTACGGATGCGCTGGTCGAGGTAACAGTAAGATTAAGTAAAGACGGGAAGATAATTACTTCTCGCGGCGCTCGCACCGACATCATTATGGCAAGTGTTGAGGCAATGATCGCCGGCATGAACGGACTACTGAGGGGAGAGCATGAAAACCGGGGCAAAAATCCTCGTTGAATCACTGCAGCGCGAAGGGACCGAAATAATCTTCGGGTATCCCGGCGGTGTGGTGCTGCCGATCTATGATGAACTCTACGACTCACCATTGCGGCACATCCTTGTACGGCATGAACAGGCAGCAGCGCACGCCGCGGACGGGTATGCACGGGCAAGCGGGCGTGTGGGTGTCTGTCTCGCCACGTCAGGACCCGGGGCATGCAACCTTGTCACCGGCATCGCAACCGCATACATGGACTCCGCATCCATTGTCGCAATCACCGGGCAGGTACCGACAAACCTTCTGGGCAACGATGCGTTCCAGGAATCAGACATCACCGGCATCACGATGCCGATCACCAAGCACAATTACCTGGTCAAGAGCGCAGCTGACATCAGCCGCGTGGTGCAGGAAGCATTCTACATCGCGGGCACCGGCCGGAAGGGCCCGGTGCTGATTGATATCCCCAAGGACGTGAGCACGGGTCTCGCTGAAGACACGCCGCTCCCTGAGAAAGTTACTCTCCGCGGGTACAACCCCACGTACAAGGGACACAAGCGCCAGATCGACAAGGCGGTTGAGCTGATTGTGCATGCGGAGCGCCCGCTCATCTATGCAGGAGGCGGGGTCATTGCATCAGATGCATCCGGTGAGCTGGTCAGCCTCGCGACGCTGCTCGGTATCCCGGTCACCACCACGCTGATGGGCATCGGGTGCATTCCCTGCGACCACCCGCTCAACCTCGGCATGCTGGGGATGCACGGCACCGAGTACGCAAACTTCGCGGTCATGGAATCAGATGTCCTGATTGCGATTGGCGCACGGTTTGACGACCGGGTGACCGGAAAGATCGATACCTTTGCACCGCACGCAAAGATCGTGCACATTGACATCGACCCGGCAGAGATCGGGAAGAACAAACGGATTGATGTGCCGATTGTCGGTGACGTGAAGGCCGTTCTGCAGGACATGCTCTCAGGTCTCAAAAAGAACAACGCGTACGAACCCTGGCTCAAGAAGATCAAGCACTGGCGGCAGCACCACCCGCTCCGTGTCAAGGACGACGGGCGCCTCCACCCCCAGCAGATCATCCGGGCGCTGAGCGAGCTTGTCAAAGGCGAGGCGGTCATCGTCTCAGAAGTCGGGCAGAACCAGATGTGGACTGCGCAGCACTTCTGCTTCCACCACCCCCGCACCTGGATCACGAGCGGCGGGCTGGGCACGATGGGGTACGGCTTCCCGGCTGCCATGGGGGCGCACTTCGCCCGCCCCGATGTGCCGGTCTTTGACATCGCGGGCGACGGCAGTATCCAGATGAACATCCAGGAGATGAGCACGGTTGCCGCGAACAGGATACCGGTGAAAGTTGCGATCTTAAACAACATGTACCTGGGCATGGTGCGCCAGTGGCAGGAGCTCTTCTTTGACCGGCGCTACTCGTTTACTGAGCTCCCGCCCGTTGAATTTGTGAAGATCGCAAACGCCTACGGGATTGACGGCATCCGGGTGGAGTCGCCGGATGAGGTCATACCGGCACTGAAGGCAGCACTCGATTGCGATGGTCCGTTTGTGATGGACTTCCGGATCGAGCGGGAGGAGAACGTGTTTCCCATGGTTCCTGCCGGGGCTGCAATCAACGAGATGATTGGGGGGCATCCGCGATCATGAAGCCGCACACGCTCTCTATTCTGGTCGAGAACAAGCCCGGCGTCCTCTCGCGGGTCACCGGACTCTTTTCCCGGCGCGGGTTCAACATTGAGAGCCTCGCTGTTGGTACTTGCGAGGAGCCGGACATGAGCCGGATCACGATTGTCGTGATTGGCGACGATGCCAAGGTGGAGCAGGTGATGAAACAGCTTCACAAGCTGATCGATGTGATCAAGGTCTCTGACCTCACAGAGAACGAACGGGTTGAACGGGAACTTGCACTGATCAAGGTGAATGCCGAACCGGGCACTAGCCGTGCAGAAATTATGCAGATCGCCCAGAGTTTCCGGGCACAGATCGTTGATGTCGGGTCAAAATCCGTGATCCTTCAGGTTACGGGTGACACAGACAAAGTCGATGCACTCGAGAAACTGCTCCGGCAGTATGGTGTTAAAGAGCTTGTCAGGACCGGGCGGATTGGAATCCCCCGCGGGTCCAAAATTGTGGCGAGTTTAAAATAACCTTTTTGCATGGATTGAAGGAAATCAGAGGATTTTAATTAAATTTTTTGACTTCCCTGTAAAACATATTTTCAAATCATCTTGAAAAATAGAATATCTTGAAATTAATAATCTTCCCATCGGTTCTTTGGCCGCAGGAAAAGATAACCCGCAATTACTATTGTCACAACAACAATTCCGATAATAATGAAGATCATATCCCGGGTAAACCAGTTTCTGCCACCGCCAGTGCCGCCCGCGAGTTCTTTTTTTTAGTTTCACCCCATCATTATACGATTCGTTTACTTTGTCGAATGCATCCTTTGCTTTTACACGCGCAAATGCATAATTACCCAGAGTCAACATATCCCTGGCGGTTGTAAGATACTGCTCTGCACTCTCTCTCTTTGCGATGATAACTGCAACACGGGGTTCATTGCCCATGCTCCGGTTGACGGTGAAATAGGTGATGAGTTCATGTACCTGATTGAGAGGTACCTGTGCATTCGTAATCTCCTTTTCTGCCCATGCCTCATCAAGCAGCTTCTCCCCGTTTTTCCGTGAGCGTGGATGTATTCAGAAGTAATGCCATTGCGGACTCGTAAGGGGCAGATTTTGCGTTTTGTATTGCTGCCAGAGCAGCATTGTACTTCAGTACTGCTGCTGAAACATTCACGCCGTGAATAGACATAGTATCGATCTGTGTCTGGAACTTTCTGAGATCTGATTCACGGACAGCAATATTTTGTGAAATGTCTGTCGAATTCACGATAACACGCTCCCGGGTTACGATCGAAGCCGGGACTCGGTGCTGACGAAATCAACGGTTGAAACATTCGGGACTTCCGGGCAGTCGCCAGGCAGCGGAGTCACGATCAGGGACAGTGTCCTTACAGGCTCTTCTATAAAAAATATTCAGGAATCCGCACCGGTTCCACAGGGTTCTGAATGCAAAAAATGCGAAATTTGGATTGCTAAAGGTGCAAAATTCTGCAGCGGGTGCGTTGAAAGAGTGCCGGCCGTCTGCAAAAAATGCGGGAACAGCGTCCCTCCTGGTGCGAAGTTCTGCACCCAGTGCAAAGAAAAAGTTGTTGGGGGATTTTTTTTTTTTTTAGGAAAGGCTTTGTATGAACATACCTGAATGCAACAGAATGGATACCATTAATATTCATCATACATCAGTCAAGATCAACAGATTTGGATGCATGGAGCGTGAATCATGTGATCCGGTTATCGCAGGATACGTATGAAAGGATGTTTGATTCGGTACCTGGCCTGATCTTTGTGACCGATCGTCATGGTTCACTTCACTGGGTGAACCATGCCTTTATCGATTTTTTTCGCATATCCCGTGAATCAGTCGAGGGAAAGAAATATTCTGATTTCTTCAGGACCGGTCCGGCTGAGATCATCATCGATCTAGAGGAACTCGTCTCATCCGGAGAAAGCCGCAAAGGGATGCTAAAATTGGTACACGTACGACCCCCGGAAGAAAAAATTGTGAAAATGGATCTCATCCCATATAAGGGTGACGGAGGGACAATCAACGGAATCATTGGTTTTGGTATTGATATCACCGAACAATACCAGATGGAACAGATAAAAAGGGATGTATATGCACAACTTGAAAAAAACATTGAACAATTTGCAATTCTTGGAGATCACCTGAGAAATCCCCTTGCAGTAATAATAGGACTTTGTGACCTTCTCGGTGATGAGAAAATTGCACAAAAAATTACCGGGCAGGCAAGGGAGATCAATGCGATTATTACCCATATTGATACCGGCTGGATTGAATCGGAAAAGATCCGTGAATTCATTAAAAAATATTATGATATCGGTGCGCAGGGGACTCACGAGCTGGTTGCACGCGCTATTCACGAAGCATATATTCAACAGCAGATGGATGCCGGTGTCACACCGGACATGAACCCGTCCATGCGTCCCTGGAGCAAACTCCCCACCCATGTCAGGGAGCCAAACATCCGGCAGGCAGAGGACATCAGCAGAAAACTCTTAAAGATCCAATGCGGGATTGGGCTTGCAACTGATAATGAGGAACCGCCTTTTTCTTTTACAGAAGAAGAAGTAGACCTGCTGGCAAAGAGCGAACACGAGCGGTGGATGAACGAGAAGTTCAAGAAGGGGTGGGTATTGGGAACCACGCGTTCCGATCGCGACAGGATTCACGATTGCCTTGTTCCATGGAACGACCTCTCTTTACCCCAGAGAGATAAGGATCGCAGTGCAATCGTTGCTTTGCCTGAGATCCTTTCAAAAGTCCACCTGAAAATCTTCCGGTTTTCCGACAAAAACTATTAAAAAAATTCAATTCAATGAAGCGACGAAGAAATAATTTAAAAAAATCTCTTTTTTGATTTTTCATCCATCGAAACATCAGATATTTCACGTGATGCGGGTGTATTTCGGTTTTCCCTTCAGTCAATACCTTACCGTGGTTTGAACCAATAAACCCGTTTAATCAGAAATGTGTTATGTACCCTTTTATGCATTCATTGAATCCATCCAAGACTCTTTTGTAGACGCATACACTCCCTATGATTATCAACTACCTGCCAAAATAGTATACTACACAGGCAGGTGAATGTGGGGGCACAGGAATGACTGAAAAAAGAATCATCATTCAGGAGCTGGGTGAGGACGGATTGCTTCTCCCGGTACTGGTGAACCGGGCTCTTGCAGCAAATGACAGGATCAAATATTTTCTTACACTTCTCCAGACCGCACAGGAGCGGGCAGACCACCCCGAACGTGCACTGCCCACGATGCGGATCGAACGGGAAACGGCGGGCATTGAATCAGAGCAGTTCGATACTGTTGTGATCGGCACACAACGGATGGATGGGGAATCATATTCAGTACCCTTCCTGGCCGACATTCTCTCCGGTATCCGGGATTGCATGGAAGAGATGATTGCACCATTCACCGCTCATGGAAGTGATGATGCACAGGGGTTCATCCAGCGGAAAGATCACCTGCTTGCCGGGCTGCAGGGAGGACCCGAAGGAACACTCTCCTCTTTGCTGATTGGCATGATTACTTCCGGGGATGTGGATGAGAATGACAGCCTTCATCTCCTTGTGATGGATCTGCACGGAGCCCTCAACCAGCTGCAGACTGTTCTGTCAAAAGAGACTATTGATGGCGCAATGACATATATGCTCGGGGAGGGCGATGACGTGCTTGTCCGGGCGTTCATGTCAGGTGTTAATCGCACCTCTCCTCTGCGTTTCGACCATCCCGGACTGGGAACCACCGCTACCCGCACAGGAAGTAAACTGCTCATCCAGAACGATATCGGAGTGACCGATGCCCATGTGCTGGTGGTCAATGTGGAGGGCATGACCGTTTCGGTTGTCTACACCGATATCCACATGCAGCGCCTTGAATTCTTCCAGAGCCTTTTTGAAGGCCGACAGATCCGGTGGCAGGATACCCTCTCCCGCAGGGGGACAGGCCAGTTCGAGAAGAGCGTGTACCATCTTTCAGTCGGGATTTATACTGCAGGGAATGATTCAGATCTTGCCTCATTCCTCACCCACCTCGGTTCCCGCATTGTCTTTTTAATTGACTGGAACCGTGCAAGAAAACAATTGCGCAACTTCCTGTTAAACAAGGACAGCATCTCGGTTTTGCGGTGGGCGGCGGATAAAGAGGTGGGGCACATCGGATTTCTCCGGCTTGGCGGGGATAAACTCATTTACGGTGCACTTGAGCTTGCGGCGAGGGTCCCCCTGCGGTATGGAGAACCCCTCCATCAGCTCCTTGGAAGGGAACGCAGTCTTGAGTATCTCAAATGGGTACTGATGACAGCGACCACCGGACTTCGTGCAAATCACCCGCGTCTCCTTATCCAGGATGAGATCAAGGCGGAATTGCTGCGTTACTTCCGCTCAGCACATGAAGGACTCGTGGAGGTCTGTATCGATCATGCCTCTCTGATGATTGAAGTTGGCACGGCAGTCCGCGATTCCCTGCTCCATGTCCAGCGTTCCGGTGATGCGGACTTTGTCGTGCGCAACGCAAAGAGGGCAAAAGAATGGGAGAGCCGAGCGGACCTGCTCGTTGTGCAGGTGCGGACCCTCTCCCGCAGGATTGAAGAAGCTGAGTTTTTCTTCTCACTCATTAATGCGGCTGACGACGCGCTGGACGAACTGGAAGAGGCATGTTTCTTTACAACCCTCCTTCCGTCGATAACAAGTTCGAAGCCGGTGAACCGAAGACTCGTATCCATGGCGGAACTTGCAGTCAAGGCTGCGCAGGAATATCTGAAGGTGCTGATTGCGGCGCAGGGCATCCGGAAGGATTACAGCCGTGATGAGATGCAGGAATTTCTGACTGCAGTGAACCGTGTCATATCGCTTGAGCACGAATGTGATGAGGCGCTCCGCCAGACCGAGAAAGCGATCATATTCGAAAGCACCGATTACAAGGAACTGCGTGTATATTTTGAGCTGGCGCGTATTATCGAAGAATCGACAAATTCCCTGATGAAGGCAGTCTATATCATGCACGACACGATCCTTGAAGGGATGAACCGGTAATTCATACCATGACAGATGCAATGGCACGGCTGGCGCTCTTTGGATTGGGGCAGCAGAATGTGATGCCTGCTTCAGAGTTTGGCAACAAGGCAGCAGGACTCGCTGATATGGCAGCACTGGAAGTTCCGGTGCCTGCGGGTTTTGCACTCCCGGTCGACATCTGCCGGGAATATTTTGTAAACGGCGAAGTGCTTGGCGAGGACGTACCGCACCTCCTCCTGCAGGGAATTACATACATTGAGCGGGCAACCGGCACGACATTCGGAGGCGTACGGCGCCCCCTCCTTGTATCAGTACGTTCCGGTGCACCTGTCTCAATGCCTGGAATCATGGACACTATCCTGAATGTGGGGCTTACCCCATCAACAGTCCGGGGATTACTGGCGTATTCCGGCAACCCGAGATTTGTGTATGATACCTACCGTCGATTTCTGGTGAATTACGGCACCAGCATTTTTGCACATGCTCCTTCCTGGTACGCGACACCATTAAAAGAGATGATTAAAAAAGAGGGGGTGGCTGATGAACGTGAGCTGGATTATCAGAGCCTGCGTACGCTCTGCAGTATGTACGAGGAACTCTATTCAGGCCCGGACCAGAGGGAATGCTTGAAAGACGCGTACCAGCAGTTAGTCCAGGGAACCATTGCGGTCATACGTTCATGGGCAAGTCCTCGTGCCGAGGCATTCCGGAGCGCTCATATTTTACAGGATGTATCCGGTACTGCAGTCACGGTCCAGGCGATGGTTTTTGGAAACATGGGGGCCTCGTCCGGTGCTGGGGTCGCATTTACAAGAAATCCCTGGACCGGTGTAAAGGAAATGCTGATTGACTTCCGGTTCGGTGCTCAGGGGGAGGATGTGGTCTCCGGTGACCGTGAGGCGACGACACAGGCAGAGATCATTGACATCATGCCGGATGTATATCGTGATCTTCTGCAGATCGGCGCCCGGCTCGACGCACACTATCGCGATATGCAGGACCTCGAATTTACGGTCCAGGAAGGAAGGCTGTACCTTTTGCAGAGCAGGTCGGGAAAGCGTGCGCCGCTCGCTACCCTGCAAATAGCCGTCGATCTCTGTGAGGAGGGGCTTATCTCACCCGCCGAAGCACTCGCACGGCTGCACCATATCGATCCTGGTTCCATAGAGATCCAGGTTGTTGCGGCGGATAAATCACCTGTCGCTGCCGGGATCTCTGCTTCCGGAGGAGTTGCGCAGGGGAGTATTGCCCTGTCAAGTGATCGCGCACAGCAGGATTCTGAACATGGTCCGGTGATCCTCGTACGGGAAACGGCATCCCCCGATGATATCGCCGGCATCGACATATCGGCAGGTCTTCTTACTGCCTGCGGTGCCCGGACGTCCCATGCGGCCGTGGTCGCACGGCACCTTGGCAAGGTGTGCGTTGTCAACTGTACTGCCCTTTCCATCGATCCATCACGACACCGGTGTACAATCGGAAAAGTGGCCTTTCGCGAAGGGGATATTATTTCCATCGATGGAAATACCGGCGCAGTATATCAGGGCAGGGTGACGGTGAGATCAGGCCATCCTGATCATCTGATAGAAAAAATACGGCGATGGGAGAGATTGGTCAATTAACCCACAGCACAATTCGTTCCGGTGCGGAAACAGGCGATTCCTCATGGGATGACTCCATGCCGGGTTTCATTGCATGGATCCTCTTTCACATCACAATGTTTTTTAAAAAAGGGTTGCGGTCATTGTCCTTGCCGCGGTCATGTCAACCACGGACCGGCTCATGCTCACGATTGGCACCTACTTCTCGTGGGACATTTACAAGAAGATCCTCAAACCCGATGCGCCGGATAAACAGGTACTCCTCGTAAGCCAGATATCCGTGATATTTGCCGGTGTTTTTACGCTGCTGCTCGCCCTTAACCCGCCCGATATGCTGGTATGGTTGATCTGGGCGGGTATCGGGATCATGTTTGCGACGTTTTCCGTCCCGCTCCTTGCGGGGCTCTACTGGCGTGGTGCAACACGGCATGGCGCACGTGCCGCGATGGCACTTGGCCTGATGGCGTCACTTGTGTTCGGTGCCGTCTCCTATTTCAAATGGGCAAAACTGCCCATGCATTTCTCGTTGTATGCGTTTGTGATCTCGGTTATCGCGATGATCATCGTGAGCAGGATTACACCCAAAACCAGTAAAAAGGTTTTGGACGAGACAATGACCGGCTGGTACATCCGGAAGTGATCTCCTTTTTTTTATTTTTTATCTGATCCATGTAAAGCACCGTGAACCATTTTAACATTCATCTCCAACCTATTTCCGAATGACAACCGCAATCCTTGGTGGCGGTCTTACAGGGCTTACCCTTGCCCGCCTGCTTGATGAACGTGGGGATGATGTGGTAGTTCTCGAAGCGGAGCCCGGGTACGGGGGGCTCTGCCGCTCGAAATCCGACAAGGGATTCACCTTCGATACCGGTGGCTCGCATATCATCTTTTCCCGCGATGAGGAAGTCCTCTGTTTTATGCGCAGGATGATCGAGGGCAACGAGCAGCGGAATAACCGGAACACAAAAATTTTTTACAAAGGGCAGCATGTGAAGTACCCGTTTGAGAACGGGCTTTCTGATCTCCCTTTCGCCGACCGGTTTTTTTGCACTTACGAGTTTATCAAGACCCATATTGCCGTTGAGAAAGGAGACCTTCCTCCCCCCCGCAATTTCCGTGAATGGATCTATTATACGTTTGGCAAAGGAATCGCCGAATGCTACATGGTGCCGTACAACGAAAAGATCTGGAAGTACCCGACGGATAAGATGTCACTGCACTGGGTTGATGGCAGGATCCCCCGCCCACCGGTCGAGGATGTCATTAAATCTGCGGTGGGGATTCCTACCGAAGGGTACATCCACCAGGCGGTCTTTTCTTACCCGCTGCATGGAGGTATCGAATCGCTCATCCGTGCCATCGCGGCACCGATCACCGATCGGATCAGGACCGGGTTTTGTGTCCGTTCGATCAGAAAATCCGGTGACTGCTGGCTGATCAGCGATGGCACGCACACCGTCACGGCAGACCGCTGCATTGCCACGATACCGGTCCAGCACCTTATCCCCTGCCTGAAAGATGTTCCCCTTTTGGTTCAACATGCGTGTAACGCTCTTGTCTACAATTCACTGGTCTGTGTGACCATTGGAATTTCCGGACACGTCCCTGCCATTTCATGGCTCTATATCCCCGACCTGTTGCTGGGCAGGACCAACCGGGTCTCGTTTCCCTCCAATTACAGCCCGCATAATGCACCGGGTGCGTGCGGATCCATCCTGGCTGAAATCACCCACCAGCCCGGTGATGAAGTCTCGCGTATGTCAGATGCAGACCTGATTGCCCAGGTAACCGCGACGCTGGAGACGATGGATCTTATTACAAAAGACCAGATCGTTTTCACACACGTTGAACGGCAGCCATTTGCCTATGTGGTCTATGACCTCGATTACCAGAAAAATATCGGGATTATACAAGAATTCTGCACGTCCATCGGCGTGCCGCTGGTCGGAAGATTTGCCCAGTTTGAATACCTCAATATGGACGGTTGTATCCGCAGTGCGATGGATTTTATTGCCAAGATCTTGGAAGATAAGAACCCCTCCTGATCGTCCGCCATCACCATTAATACCCGCGGCCATCAAAAAAGATACAGGAGCATATCCATGATCTCGGTGGTCATACCGGCATACAACGAGGAAGAGAACATTGCCCAGTGCCTCGTCTCGCTGCGGCACCAGACTGTCCCGCGCAGCGAGTACGAGATCATCGTTGTTGACGGGGATTCCAAGGATCAGACCCGCGAAATCGCACAAAAATATGCAGACCGGGTTTTTATCCAGACAAGCAGGAAGGTAGGGGGTGCCCGCAATGACGGGATCATGGCTGCACGTGGTGATGTGGTCGCGACCACCGATGCAGATTGCATCATCCCCCCCACGTGGATTGAAACGATCAAAAAAGGTTTTGAAGATAAAGAGATCGTTCAGCTCTATGGTCCGGTCTACCCGATTGAGGAAAGCATCAACAATTCCATCTCGCTTCTCTGTGCAAATACGTTCTCACGGCTCGGCTATTACACGAGGATTTTTTATTATACGCTCGGGTGCAACACCGCTTTCCGGAAAGACGCATTTATTAGGGCCGGGATGTACCTGTGTATCGATGCCGGGGATGACCTCGAGATTGCCCTGCGCATGAAGAAATCCGGCCAGGTGAAATTTGATAATGCCATGAAAGTAGGATTCTCGATGCGCCGGTACCAGCAGTACGGATCACTCCGTTCCCTGTATGAATGGATGTATATTGTCGCACATGGCGGCGAAGTGCAGAAATACGGGTATACAAAAAAGGGATACAAATAAAAAACAGAAATCGTTCCCGACGAAAAAATGGTATCGGTAATCAATCACGAATCTCCAGAAGAAAGAAAGATCATCAGTCCCTTTTATGGCCAGGCACACCATCCCTCAAAATAAAACCATGCCCCCTGAACGGTCCGCGGCATGGGTGACCGTCGCGGAACGAATTGCGTCATTTGATTCCAGTGAGTTTGCAGAATTGCTGGGTATCAGGATAATTGAGGCAAAGGATGGGTATGCACGCGTCGTTATGCCAGCTTCAAAAAAGAAAAACCCGAACGGCGTCGTTCATGGCGGTGCGATTTTTTCCCTTGCCGATCATGCGTTCGCGATTTCAGCAAATGCGGGCCCCGTCCGCCGCGTAGCCGTCTCAGTCCATATCCAGTTCATTGCACCGGCACATGGGGAACTGACGGCCATATCCGAGTTTGTCGGCGAAAGCAGAAAATATTCCACGTACCGTGTGCTGGTATACGAAGGAGACCGCACCATCGCGCAGTGCGATGGTGTGGCAATCAGATATCCCCCTGTTTCCCCCGGCTAATCCCTGTTGGATGGGAACCTTTTGTCTGCCGGGGTACTCCTGCCATCATTCAATACCGCAGATTCACCACGTTTATCCTCAAGGACATTCTCATCCTCCTCCACAACAGGCGAATCACAGGCAGTGCTGCCAGCGTCAAATCTCATAATACTTTCCTGCCGCACCGCGCCTAAAGCAAAGGGAGTGGACACGATCGTTACGCGAGTGCTGCGGGTGACCGGACTTATGAAATTATCACGGGCCATGACAGCGTATAAAAAAAAGCATCATATCGGTTCTTTATCAGGGATGCAAAGAATATGGCCGGATGCGCCGCAAGTGTCGTCATCGGAGCAAGAGGCAATGAAACCGTTAGGCTGAACTGCGGTGCCTGCGGGTATGGTACCTGTACTGAACGTGTTAAGGCATGTCAGAAGGACACAACCGGGCATACGGTATTTTTTTGGGCCAGACTGTCTAATCAGGATGACCGACCCTGAAACTCCGGTCGGGTCGGGAGCAAAACTGCCAGCTTCCACAACACGGGTAACCGGATCATATGGAGTGCGGGCATTGCTGCATTGATACGGGGATTTCCGGGTAACGATTGTACAGTTGCGTATGGCATTTGACGATCTTCAACCGGTAAACACATATTCTTTGACCGGTCACCATACCATGAGGTACCTATGCCAATCATGAAAATCCGTGGCGGCGATCTTGATCTCGTCGAGTACGAGTTCAAGACATTTGTACCGGGTACGAACATCAAGACCCTTGGATACGATAAAAGGACCTATAAACTCACACCGTTTGCGGGTACGGTCAGAGTGGTGGCTCCCGCACGGATTCACCTTACAGTCCTTGATATGAACCGTTTTGCCCCGGATCACCCGGGCGGCGGAGGGATCGGGTTTGCCATCCAGTGCTACTGCACTGCCGAGGTCCGGTGTACGGGTAGCGCTCTTGAGATCGATTATTCCCGGGAACCCATCATCCGCAATTTTGTTGAGGTCTTTAAAAAGGTGACCGGCTACCGCGGGGGGTTCCGGATTCGGGCAACTGATCACCAGCACAAGCACGTGGGTCTCGGGTCGACAAGTACTGTCATGATAGCCGTTGCCACCGCACTCAATGAAGCCGTTGGTGCACCGCTTTCAAACAACCAGCTGCGCACCCTGATTGGTCATAACTATGTCGAGGAAACAGCTGACGGGAAGATTGCATTCGGGTTTGAGACCGGCGTGGGTCCTGCGGTAAGTACGCATGGCGGAATGGCAGTGATGGGTGATGAGCTTGCACTCGTGTACCACCACCCGTTTGCTGAAGGGAACCATGTGCACATCGTGATCCCTCCCACGGACATCTCGTCAGCGGGCACCAAGGAATTCGACCTTCTGATGAACAAGGCCCGGAACCTTGACTACCGCGACCGGGAGCTGAAAGCATACATGTTCCTCATGGACCTTGTCCCCGCGCTGGAACGGGATGACCTGTCAAAAATCGGTGATATCATCTGGGAAATTGAGTTCCGCGGTTCCAAACGGGCAGAGGTCGAACACCACAGTTATGGGATATACCATTACATGAGCATGCTGCGCGAGGCAAAGCTTGAATTTGTCGGCATGAGCTCGGTTGGTCCATCGATTGCAGTTGTCACAAAAAAAGATAAAAAAGCCATGGAGAAACTCTTAAAACCAATGGGACTTTCCATTGCCATCAGCACAAAAGTCGATAACAAAGGGCTCACGATCACAAGGGACAGGCAAAAATAATATTTTTTTTAAAGAT
Organism: uncultured Methanomicrobiales archaeon; assembly: GCA_903900025.1. Taxonomy (GTDB): domain Archaea; phylum Halobacteriota; class Methanomicrobia; order Methanomicrobiales; family Methanospirillaceae; genus MVRE01. The sequence continues at coordinate 21,233 of CAIULN010000034.1, forward strand.
AGATGATTTTTTTCAGCGGTAATGTCAAAACCCCAAATAACCAGAATGTTCAGTCACATTTCGGGGGGCGGTTCCGGTACGCCGAAACAATACCGGCGATGATGATGATGATTGTTGCCGCTGTCACGAGGATCACAAGATAGATCAGGAGGTTGAGGTTTTGTTTGACAATGGGCAGGGTGCCGAAAAAATATCCCGCAAGGACAACCGTGAATGACCATGCGACTCCACCAATGACATTATAGGTAAGAAACCTGCGATAATCCATCGAGCCTACACCGGCAAGGAAGGGTGCGAATGTCCGTATAAGCGGCACGAAGCGGGCGACAAAGATGGTCATTCCCCCGTACCGTTCGTAAAACCCGTACGTACGATCAATGTACTCTTTTTTTACGATGTTGGGAAACCTGCACTGGAGCACACGCAAGCCGACAAAATTGCCAATCCAGTAGTTGACCGTATCGCCAATGACGGCACCAAAGATGAATGCCACCAAGAGCCACCGGAGATCCAGAATTCCGCTTGCCACACATACCCCGGCAACAAAGAGCAAAGAATCGCCGGGAAGAAAGGGGGTGATGACAAAGCCTGTCTCAAAAAAGATGATGAGAAAAAGAATAAGATATGTCCACAGCCCGTACTGCTGGATCACCGATGAAAGGTTCTGGTCGATATGGATCATGAGATCGATGAAGGAAGGGAGCATGTCTGTCGATAAGATTGGCAGGATTTCTATTTGAATCTGGTTATGAATCCTCTCCCGTCAGTGATATGTTCAATGATAAAAAATTCATTCCGGGTTTGGTGATCCGGGGCCAATCTTGTGTGGATTTGCAGGTTCACAGCATCACACGTTGCTCCCTATCCCGCCGTGTATGATATACGGTCAATTAATTCTAAAAAAGAGGAAATTTATTTCCTGCGACGGGTGCCATACAACCCGATCAGGGCAAGGGCTCCCGCGAGTGCGACCGGCAGGGTGCCTGATCTCGTGGGCTGCGGGGTCATATTCGGGTTGAGTGTTGTGGCGATCGTATTCATCGCTCCCGCGTTTACCTGCTGGGTGACTGTGGAGTCCTGATACCCATCAAGCCTGAGCAGGACCTGGTGACTTCCCGCTGAAACATCGGTAAGCGTGATCGGCGTTACGCCCCGGAGTGCATTATCGATAAAAACGCTGGCGCCCGCAGGCGTCGATGATAAAAAAAGCGTTCCGGTCGTTGCGGGGATTGAGCTGGAAACAAGGGTGGCCACAACTTCAGTGACGGTGTTCACCGGCACGTTCACGGTTGTTACATAGGGCTGGTACCCTGCCTTTTCCACCCGCACGTTGTGATCTCCTGCCCTTATGGTATCAATTTTGAACACGCCATTCTGGGCAGTCTGCCCGGCAATGGTCCCGTCAAGGTAGACCGTTGCGCCTGCGGGACTGGATGTGACATAGATCCAGCCGGTGCTGCTTGAAGGAATGGCGACCAGGTTTGCATTGACGGTATAGGTTCCGCCAACCGGGACGCTGACCGTGGACTTCCAGTCATAATACCCGGAAAGGTCGAGCTCGATAATATGGTCACCGGATGAGATGCCGGATAACATGAGCGGCGCCCTGCCTTTGTACCCTGCGTCAAGGTAGATCATCGCGTTCGACGGGTTCGAAGTGACATACAGGGATCCCTGTGACTGGATCTTTTCAAGCGGGCAATATACCGGGACCTGTTGTCCGGCATACACGGTCACCGGCGTCGAATACGTGCGGTAACCGGAGAGGTCTGCCTCAATACTGTAGCTTCCCGAAAAGACATCTGATATCGTAAGCGGAGTAACACCACGGTAGTTGCCGTTGAGGTAGACTGCTGCCCCTGAGGGAGAGGACGTGACCCGGATAGAACCGTACTGCGGGGGCGCTGGGACGGGATTCAACGTTGCATAGACATCAACCGTTTCACCCATGACAGGCATCTGGGGTATGGAGCCAGTGTACGGGTCCGGGGTGTAACCGGATTTGCGAACAGAAAATTCGGTAAACGGAGTACCCGTGGAATAGACCGGGATGCTGCACTGGCCCCCGCTGGTCGTGCATTTGTATTCCCCGTTCAGGCTGACGGATGCCCCGTCCTCGTTGCAGTGCACAACGATCCAACCCTGATCACCCCCAATCTGGCCACCACCAATCAGTTGTGCTGATGCGAGGGGACAGATGCCAAGGATGATGCAAACAACACTACCCAGGACCAATAACCGGATGTTCATCAAAATGCCTCCTGTTATTCACGGATGGGCGTGCAAAACATATAAAATATGAGAACATGGATTGCGGGATCTGGCAGTATTTTTGCAAAATTGACGCAATTTATTTAATTCTCTTCCTGAAAACGGCAAAAATTTCAGCACGGAGGAGATCCTTGCCACGGACCCGCATCGTCCAGTGCCGGGAAGTGACAGATTCTTTTTTGAGTGCAGGAAAGAGCGCCTCAAGCTCTGGTATGGTGAAGTAATGGGTGATAATGCCCCCGCCCCGCAGGAACGTGGCATCCTCCACCTCTCTGCCGGTCCCTTTGCGCATATCATCGACCGAAAAAACCTCCAACAACAGATGCCCGCCCGGTTGCAGGACATGTGTAATTTCCCGGGCAACTGCCCTGCGTTCCTCGTTGCGCATGTGACCGATGACATGCCGGGCAATAACAAAACCAAACGTGTTGTCATTGAAGGGAAGATGGCGTGCATCGGCAACGACGGCATCCCCTGCAGTATACCTCATCATGGCCCGCCGGGTCATTTCCACGGCTTTTTCTGAAAAATCAATTGCCGTGATATCACAGGAGCGGAGCACCAGCGCACCAACCGTCTTTCCGCTCCCGCACCCGATCTCAAGTACCCGGGACCCTGACGGTATTTCCGGCAGGGAGGCAGGATTCCCTCCCCAGAGCTGACCGCGTGATTGATAGTCCTGCTCCCATGCGGCGCGAGGATCGGTCATTGGCACCAGGGATCATTATTTCTCATGGATGATGTGTTTTACCTGCATTTCGGAATTTCTGGCATGTGATGACGATCCAAATGAGCCATCGTCACCAAAGGAAATGAATGGGAGGGAACTGGAGAAAGGGGATGGGAACGGATGCAGGGTCACCCCCACACATCCACGGGGCGGGGGGTCGTACCAGTCACGATGGTAACCCTTATGGCGGTCAGGCAATGATCATGAGTGAAAACCCAACCCGATTACAGTCTCAGAGGCGGTGACCCATCTCCCCACCCTTTTAACGAGTGCATTACCCCCCTCGTCCCTGAGGAGGTACTCTTCTTATGTCTTTTTAAAATACCTGCATCAAGAAAAAATGAGAGAAATCTCAAATCCTGCCAAGAATTCTATTGAACCGATTTCTGTCAGAAAAGGTTGAAAAAGACATGCGCGAGCCAATAATCTGATGAAAAGAACCGAAATCCGACCGTCAGTGTTAAAGTGCTGCTATGGGGATTTGAACCCCAGTCGCGGGCGTGAAAGGCCCGCATGATTGGCCGGTCTACACTATAGCAGCAGACGTTTTTACTAGTTGCATTGCACAAAATAAAAAGATTTGGGAGTGATATTATTTTTTTTGCGTATTTTCCCACTTATTTTCCTAATTTATTAATTTTTCAGGTATTTGTTCACTTATTTGTCGATGGGAGTGCCTTCATTCTCGGTCACGGTCTTGAACGCTGCCATCAGCTGCCGTGTGACCGGCCCTGGTTTTCCGTTCCCGATGACCCGGCCGTCAATCCACGTGATGGGTGCAACCTCGGCGGCCGTGCCGGTGCAGATCACTTCGTCTGCCGCGTAGAGATCATAATACCCGAGGTTCTGCTCTTTAACGGTAATCCCCAGCGACTGCGCGATCTCGATGAGCACCATGCGGGTGATTCCCCGTAAGTTGTTGAGCGTTGCCGGTGTAAGGATCTCGCCATTCTTCACAACATACAGGTTGTCACCCGATCCCTCTGAGATATACCCATTCGTGTCAAAGAAGATTGCCTCGTCGCCACCTTTGTAATTCGCCTCGATCTTGGCAAGGATGTTATTGAGGTAGTTCAGGCTTTTTACATTGGGCGGGAGCGCTTCAGCGGGGTTGCGCCTGATAGAGACCGTGATTGCCCTCAATCCCTTTTCGTAGAGGTCGCCGTACATCGCCCCCCATTCCTTTGCGATGACAATGACGGTGGGTTTGGGGCATTTCCGTGGGTCCAGCCCAAGATCGCCGACGCCACGCGTCACAATCGGGCGGATGTAGCCGTCCCGCAGCTTGTTCTTCCGCAGCGTCTCGCAGATAACCTCGACCATCTCGTCCTTTGTGATCGGCACCGCAAGATCGATCGTCTTTGCCGAATCGTACATGCGGTCCAGGTGCTCGTTCAACCGGAACACCCTGCCGTTATAGGCGCGGATCCCCTCGAACACCCCGTCCCCGTACAGAAGCCCGTGATCAAAGACCGAGATCCTTGCCTGTTCTGCGGGCAGGTACTTCCCATCGATGTAAATGATCATGAGAATTTGTGGGGCGTTTTGGGTTTTGTAGTTTTTCTTTGAGTATAAAGTTTTTCTCCGATCCGGATAATTCTCTGTTGTAAGAAAGAATCTAATCCAGTGATTTCTTACCAGATATCTGTTGTTGTGGATTTAATCATTGATTTGAGCAATGGGAAAACACCAAAATCACATGGGAGGTTGTACTCAGGAATTCTTCCATAGTAGTTCCCTTTTAAAAAAACCGGGTATCACGATGCGTTGTACATCGACGAAGGAAAACCTTGATCCGGCTCAGCATTTTTTCCTGCATTGATCGATAAAATGGCGGATCATTCCCATGCTTGCCACCGGGTGAAGGTGCGTATAGCTCCCAAGAGTCCGGTTCGTCACCGCACCGTCAAGGTTGTCCCGTATCCCGATCCCCCTCGAAAGGCAATAGGCATACCGGGTCATTTTGTCCAGCACTATCTCGGAATAGTGGAACTCGTGCCCGCGGAAGCGTGCAGTGCCCATCGGGCTGCCTGCGCCGCTTTTGCCCTCAACGTAACTCACCACCCGCTGTGCCGGCATCCTCGTCTCCCCATGAAATACCCCGCACATCTGAAACGAGGAATCGCTATTCGCTCCCTGCCACCCTTTCTCCAATGTCATCCGTTCAGTGAGATACATCAACCCCCCGCATTCGGCATATACCGGGATGCCATTTTCTGATACTTCCCGCACATCTTTCCTCATCCGCTCATTTTCGTCGAGTTCCCGTGCGAAAAGTTCCGGATACCCGCCGCCAAATATGAAACCATCCGCATCAGGGAGCCGGTCATGGATGGGGCTGAAGGGGACAACATCGGCACCGAACGCCGGGAGAATATCAAAGAGATCCGCATAATAAAAATTAAACGCCTCATCGAGGGCAACGCCGATCCGGACATCAGTGGAAGGTTTTTTATCAAAGACAGTCCTTTTTTTTGAGGTCTGGGGGACATCTTTCATGAGCGACTGTAGCAGGTCGAGGTTTACATAGGTGCTCATACGTTCTGTGATTGTTGCGATCCGTGCACGAAAGTCGCCGTGTACTGATCCTTCACGGTAGGGTACAAGCCCGAGGTGCCGCATGGTGAGGTGCATCTCCTCCATCCGGGGGATTGCACCGAGTACCGGGATCCCGCAATAGTGTTCGATCGCAGTTGAGGCTTTTTTTGTATGGGAGCCGCCCTTTACATTATTGAGAATGACCCCGACAATCGAGACGTCACGGTCAAATGCCTGGAACCCGTGTACGATCGCTGCTGCGCTGCGGGTGATGCTCTGCGCGGAGACAACAAGGACAACCGGGAGTGAAAGGATTTTTGCGACTGATGCCGTGCTCCCGACATCCGTGAGCGCGTCTGCCCCTTCATACAGTCCGCGGACACCTTCCACAAGCGCAATGTCAGCACCACGGCACCCGTAATCGAAGATCTGCCGCATCTGGGGGTTGCTGAGCGTAAAACTGTCAAGGTTCCTGCACGGGCGCCCGGACACCGCGGCAAGGTAGGAGGGATCGATGTAGTCCATCCCCACCTTGAACGTCTGCACACGGTTATTTTTGGAAAGGAGTGCGGCAAGGGCAAGGGTGATGCTCGTCTTGCCGCTCCCGGAACGGTCACCGGTGATGAGGAGTGACTTCATGCGAGGCTCCGGATCACGGCACCAAACTCGCTTCCTACAATATCCGTGACACCGAGTGTCTTTGGATGAAGGTCGATCTCCACGATCACATGCTGGTGCCCGAGAGCGCGGAGCGGTTGTACCTGCCGTGGTCCGTTGGTGACGGAAAAGCACTCGATACCCTGTGTATATTCCGGTGGGATGGCATGCGGGACACCGCAGAGGAGCGCAAATGATGGAAAAAGTTCCCTGATCCGCTGCCCAAGGACATCCCCGTTCGCCCCGTATTCGTCCAACGCCCCGACGATTTCGCAATGAACCCCCCGGGCTGTCATTTCGTTAAAAATCCTTTTTGCGTCCGCCCGCACTTTCGGGAGACCGCGGTCAGCAAGGTTGGCAATGTACGTGATATCGGCATCAGGACAGGTATCGTGCAGGGCGATCAGTTCATCAGAGAACATGTATGCGGTCTCTTTTTTGGCATTCAAAACCGCTACACCCTTCTTCCCGCTCCTTGCACATTCAAGGAGTTGACGTGCAGCGAGGTGCTTCAGGTCACCGCGCGATGGTTCGATGTACGAAGCGCTTGCTGCCCCCCGCAGCCGCTCCACTTCGTTCGCCTTTTTTAAAAGATGCCGCTGGCGCTCCATCTCGTCGCCGCTGATCCATCCTGCGGACTGTGCTGCTTCAAGCGTCTCAATCACGCCCGCAATATTCTCCGCATAGCCGGCATGGATGTCGACTGCAATGGTCGGGGTGGTGATGCCGGCGCTGTCAATCGCTGACGGGAGGTCCTCCCCGATGATCATCGCGACACAGGTGCCAATGACTGCCATGCGGTGAGGATCAAAGTGCTCCTGTGCGTAGCGAAGGGCGTCTTCCAAAGGCTTCTGCCCTCCGAAAATGAACTCGTTGTCGGCAAGGGAGGTGGTGAGCACCCGCATGCCGTCTTCTTCAAGGAGGCGTGCGTGTTTAAAGGAGCACCCCGATGGCCCGTGGAGAATTGCTACATCCACTTCAAGATCACGCGCGGTATAGAGTGCGGCAACAATCGAGCTGGGGCGCGGGTGCATGTATTTCATGTATTTCACCTCCAGGTTTTGACGGCAAGCACGATACTCCCGTGGCTGGTCAGCGCACAGGCCGATGCCTGTGCTGCTGCACGTGTGGGGGAAAACGTGAGTGTTGCCGGATCAGGAATTCTGGTATCCTGTTTATTGATGAGACTATTTCCGACAATAATAACATATGATGGCCTGACTACGGATATCGCATCAAGGATCTGGTCATCAGAAAAGCCCTCGCAGACCGCCCCGTCCCCCGGTTCCTGCCCGATAACAAGGGTAAGATCGTTTTCCTGTGAGAGCGCACGGGCATAGTGCGCTGCCTCAATGGTTGTCGCGACATTCGTCCCGCTGTTCGAATTGTCAATAACAAGGACACTTCCGGAATGCTGAACAGATAATCTCCCCTCAACAGGCGGGAAGGTGGAGAGCGGCGATGGATCGATGCAAAGCAGGCAGGCTGCAGCCCCGGCGAGCATAAGCGGGATGCGGTAGGCATCAAGGCTGAGCAGCGGATTCCGGAACTCCCCCTTCATCTTTCCGGTATCAACCTGGCATTGTGTCCCCATACAGCGGGCAATATCTTCGAGCGGGACCATTGCAGCAGTCGCTTTTTGCAGGGCGGGGGCAAGGAGCACGTTCCGGCTCTCTTTTGCCGATCGGAGTTTTTCTCCAAGCGCGCTTTTCTTGCCGGCAGCACAGGAGTAGTCTTCATCTGAAGTGATAATCGCAAGCGAACCGGCACCGCTGACGCCAAGGGACTCTTCGGCAATCAGCCAGCCCTCAATTTCGCGGGCTTTTTTCGCTGCAGCGAGCACGGATGCCGGCTTGATACTTTTTTTCCAGAGTAATTGTCGGTCCGGATACTGGAATGTCCCCGCTGAAGTATGGAGAATACCGGGACCTTTCATCGTGTGGGCAAGCGCGAATGCCGTTGTGGTCTTGCCCCGGGCACCGGTGATCTCGACCATTGGCTGCGGGACAGATTTTCCGAGCAGCAGGCGGACCGCTTCATGGTGGGAGATCACCGGTGCGGGCTGCGATCGCAAAAGAGGATGGTCCGGGTCGAGGTGGACGGGTGCAATGACCAGATCATATGACCGCAAAAGGGCAGCCGGTACATCCACTGCGCTCTGGTTCCGGTACACGTCAACCATATCGACGCGATGCCCCCTGGCAGCAAATTCCCTTCCGATGATATCAGCGCCGTGGATGGTATCGAGTACCAGCATGTTCATACAAAAAGATCAGAGGGACTGCAGGGCCTTCTGTGCATTTTTAACCATCAGGCTTGCCAGCAGCGGATCGCTTCCGATCGGTTCGGCATAGACAAGCGGGATGGACTTCCCGTTCAATGCGAATGTCCCCTTTTTCTGTCCCTCCCCAAATCCAATCTCCGCGGGAATGTCTTTTTCGATATGCACGCCCTTTGCAAGAAACAGGGGCACGACAACCAGTGCATCGATCTTTTCATGGCGGAAGGATTCGAGAGATTCCCTGATGGAGGGGGTGTTCATGTTCATAAACCCGCACTTCACCACAAAATCCGTATTCTGTGCGGCGATCATTTTTCCGGTGGTTTCCACAAGCTCCTTGTTGTAAGGCATCGAACTTCCGTGCCCAACGAGTAACATTCCCATCATGCCCATATAACAAATAGTATTACTATTATCCTTAAAAATTCTTACCAAATGGTTTTTTGCAGGTGACGCTCAATAGAAAACCAATGAGTGACTTTGAGCGGGAGATCGTCCACTGCGTGAACCGGTTTTTCAAATCCCACCATGTACAGGGTTTTGCGTACCGGCTCAAACAGCACAAATTTTCCAGCCAGTATGTGGATGTCCTTGTCGATTCGCTCAACCCTTCCTATTACCTGGCAATCGAATGCAAATCGATCCTTGACAAGAAGATCTATTTCTCGCAGCATTTCCATTCAGACAAGAACGGCACCCACCAGATGGATGCAATTTCTGATTTTTTAAAAAAGACCGGACGCACCGGGTTCCTCGCCATCGAATTCCGGTTCGGGCCCGGGAAGGCAAACGAGGCATATCTCATCCCGTGGGCGACCGTGCTTGACCATTTCCTGCACAACCGGGGGATCAGTCTTGACGACGCACGAAGCTGCATCAGGCTCGCGCGAACGCGCGAAGGATACCTCCTTGAGCAGTTATGATATCGGATGACAGGTGAGCCCCGATCCCTGCCTTCACATGAACGCCCTGCGGGATTTCAAGCCACAAGAAATCCGTACAAAGTCCAAATGATTGTTGTACACCCTCTTTTGGGGGTGTTTGCCGTTCCCGCAGCGAAGGGCAAACTGGAGAAGATTGTAAAAATCTTTGAATTTTCTGCCGTTCCCGCAGCGAAGGGCAAACTGGAGAAGATTGTAAAAATCTTTGAATTTTCTGCCGTTCCATCAAGAAGGGCAGAATGAAAAAAACTATTCCCAAAGGAATAGTTTTGAGCCGTTCGCTCCCTCACTTCTGGTAGTCCTGGAACAGGAAATGCAGCACGATTGCTCACCGCACAGGGGTGAGTACAAGACCGCATACCTGACAAAAGATGTGCGCGAATTTCTCATAATCTTTTTGAAAAGAAGCTCCCTTTACCACGGAAATTCCCCACAATGAATGCAAAGTAATTTGATTGTTGTGCATCAAATGATATGAATCCATGATGGAATCTTTTGAGCGGTTCGGGTTGATCATTAACGATACGGTGGTCAGGACCCCGATAGCTCTGGCATCGATGGCAGGTATTGTTGATGCCGATTATGCACTCGCCCGGGCCCCCCATATCGGGGCTGCCTTTATCGGGGGGTATTCCATCGATGAAAGGACGATTACGGCGGCACGGGAAATTGCCCGTGCAGGTGAGCGCAAGGAATTTTTATACGATGATCCAGTCCTTGAACTCACCACCCAGATGAACAGGATGAAGGGCAGCGATATTGTGCTCGGGCTGAACCTCCGGGGCAGTGCACCCGAATCGTTTGGCGCCATTGCCGATGCACTGGGCGATTCGGTTGTCTACGAGATCGATGCCCATTGCCGGCAGAAACCGATGACCGATGCCGGGTGCGGGGAACACTTCCTTTCCCACCCGAAAGAACTGCTCAACGTTGTCAGAACCCTGAAAGGCGCGGGTGTGACGGTCTCGGTCAAGATGCGCGCCGGTGTTGCGGCTGATGACCGGATGCTCGCAAAAAAACTCTGGAGTGCGGGTGCGGATATCCTCCATGTCGACCTGATGGATTCCGGCATCGCAAAACTGCGGCAGATACGGAACAGCTGCCCGCTGATGCTGATTGCCAACAACTCCATTTCCTCCTTTGATGCCGCAAAGGAGATGTTCTCCCACGGGGCAGACCTCGTATCACTTGCCCGGAAATCAGACAAGCGGACGCTTGCCGGGCTCGATGCCGCCATCACGCGGTACACAGATGAGCAGGGCTGGTACAACTCCCCAAAGCAGCTCTGCCGCGGCGGGGACATCCGGGCGCTCACGTTCTGCTGTATGCCGGTGAAGGATTGTCCCCTCATCCCGACCTTAAAACGGATCGGGATGACCAAAGAAGAGTTCCTTGCCCTGAAACTGGGTTCGGGAAAAAATACGCCACTGGAAGGGGGGCAGCACACCTGTTTCGGGAGCCTTGTATGGTGCTGCAAGATGTCATCGCCCTGCATGTTCCGCGACATGACCCTTCAGCAGGAGAACCTCACCGGCAAAGAGTATATGCGCCTGAAACGCGAGCTCTCTGATACGATAATGGGCCGTGTGTTCCATGACGTGCCACATGACGACGCGGGCTGAACGGGCACAGCTTGCGATGATGCTGGAGGTCTGCGCGTTTCCCAAGCCCGGGAACGTCGACCGCTGCCATGATTTTGAAACAACGCGGCTTGAGCATTTTCTTGCGTCTGCCATCTATGCCCGTCCCGCGCTGGAGGAGGCTGAACGCGGGGAGGGGCGGATCGGGGAGATCATCAGGCATGCCGTTTCTGCAACCAGCTGCCATGGCGGGGGAAACACCCATTTCGGCGCATTCATCCTGCTCATCCCGCTCGTGTACGGCGGCGATATTGCCGGTGCGTTACGGGCTGTTGAGAGGACGGATGTTTCTGATGCGGTGGCGTTCTACCGGGCATTCGGCATGACAAATGTGCGGATGCACGCAGACGATGACCTCGATGTGAACGATCCAACATCCCTCCAGGTCCTGCGGGACCGCGACATGACGCTTCTGGATGTGATGCAGCACTCTGCCAGAAACGATATGATCGCACGCGAGTGGGTGACCGGGTTCCCGCTGACGCGCCGCGGGGCGGACCTGTTGAAAACCTCCGGCACCGGGCGCGAATCGATCGTGCAGGCATTTTGTGCCCTGCTCGCGTCAGAGCCGGACACCTTCATCATCAAGGAGCACGGGACTGATGTGGCGCAGCGGATTGTCAGGCGCGCCCGGGAGGTCCTTGATGGAAAGATCGCAATCGAGAAATTCGATGCGGAGTGCATCGAACAGGGGATCAACCCGGGATCCATTGCCGACATCATCATCGCCGCACTCTACATTGCGCTGGGAGAAGGGTGGGAATGGGACTCTTAAGTGAAGGCATCAACGAGGTGATTGCCACCACCCGGTTCAATGCCGCGCCCATGGGAATCACCTGCCGTGATGATTCGATGAAGATGGCGCTTTTTACCGGCAGCCACACCGCACAGAACATCGGGCGCGAGCGGTGGGTCGTCGCAAACATCGTCCATGACCCGGTCATCTATGTCACCACCGCATTTTCCGATCTCCCGCACGATGCATTCCTGCCGGTTACTGTAAACGGCAGAGAGATGCACCGGCTCGCACAGGCTGATGCATGGCTGGCGTTCGATGTGGTGATTGAGCACCGCGGCACAGAATCCATGACGGTCCGGCTCTCATCACTTCATGAGGAGACTATCTCATCAACGGTCCGGCCGGTCAACCGCGGGTTCAACAGCATCATCGATGCGACGATCCATGCGACACGGTATAGCATCTCGCGCGATCCGGAATTGAAAAAACTGATCGATTACCATGCCGGCATCGTGCGGAGGTGCGGCGGGAAACGGGAACTGGCAGCGCTGGAATTATTGATGAAATATATTGAATGACAGTGATTTTTTAATCGGGTCATCATTCAATGTACCTGCTCTGCTGCGTCATCAAGGCAAGAGCCGATGACCTGTTTAACTTCTGTTCTCAAGATCGATCCTGACAGGAAAAATGGCCCTTGGTTTGGGTCAGATCGTGTTTATCTGTGCTGCATGAAACTCAAATTCGGCCCGCATGAGTAACATGGTTTGATCCCAGTAATTTTTCAGATAATTATACCACAATCTTATCAGGGTAAAAAAATTATATTCACAAAGACAAGCGGGAGTTTTCATGAAGTCACTGATCCTTGCGGGAGGGAGCGGGACCCGGTTGTTCCCGTTAAGCAGGACACAATTCCCGAAACAGTTCATCAAAATTATAAAAAATACCTCACTTTTCCAGAAGACCATCCA
>CAIULN010000035.1 GCA_903900025.1 uncultured Methanomicrobiales archaeon
ACAGCGTCCGGGTGTTCGAGCGCGATAAAATCCCGCGAGACCAGCTCCTCCATCGAGTACGTGGAAAAGGAGTAGATGCCGGGCAGATCGATAACCCGGATCCTTTTCCCACTGTGCAGCAGGAGTCCTTCCGCCCGCTCGACGGTCTTTCCCGGCCAGTTGCCGATGATCTGGTCAACACCGGTCAGCTGGTTGAAGATCGCGCTCTTACCGACATTGGCATTGCCGGCAAGGGCAATGGTGTAGTCCGCATTCTTTATGCTTGACTCTCCACCTTTTGCGCAGCCTTTGCATCCTCCACACCCGCTCATGGTTAACCCGCAATAGGCGATTCGATAAAGATATTCTCGGCAATCGCGTGATCGATAGCAAGTTTTGTCCTTCTCACCAGGATCTCCACAGGTCCATCCATGGGCGTTTTTCTCATGACAGAAACAATCGTCCCGAGCGTGAGTCCGAGATCGGAAAGGCGCTGGACAACTTTGCAGTCTCCCCGGATGAATGCTATCTGGCCTTTCTGTTGCGGGGTGAGGTCAGTGATGGGAATGATCTTTTTATCACGGATGGCAACGGGCATATCGGTTTTTCCTGCGCCATCGCACTCGGCACAGCTCCCCACACCTTTGTTGCAAGGGCTGATCGGGCTGCCGTGTGGGCAGCGTGCCGGCGCGTCCAGCATCCGGCAGAGCGCGTTCTCTGTCTCTCCGGAGATCGTATGTTCCATCCTGCACGCTTCATCGTGAACCTTTTCCCGGTTCAGTTTGAGGACATCGGTTAACATCACTTCAAGGAGCCGGTGCTTCCGCTTGATCGTATCCGCAATCTTTTTTCCCTCTTCTGTCAGGGTCGCACCCCGATACGGTTCGTACTGGACGAACCCTTTGTCCGAGAGACTTTTCAGCACCTCCGTCACACTTGCCGGGGCGACTTTTAAGCATTTTGCGATAGCGGTTGTTTTCGCTGACCCGTCCCGCGATTCAAGATCGTAGATTGTTTCGAGATATTCCTCGATTTGCTCCTGAGCCATTATAACAGGTATTTAGGTTGCCCTAAATGATAAAGGTTTAGGTCGACCTAAATCATCCTGCATCGCCTCTCTTCTTGCACCCGGGGCAAAGCAAGCATTCGCGACAACTCCACCCCCCACAATCTCATCATGCCCGACCCCCAAGACCTGTTCACACAGGCAACCGAACTTGTAGAACTCGGTCGGTTGGATGAGGCACTCGCCCTATTCCAGACACTTCTTCAAACTGATTCCAACAACGCAACTAACTGGAATACCATCGGGAACATCTTGTTCAGGCAGGGAAAATACCGCGAGGCAGTAAACGCATTTGGTCAGGTAACCAAGATTAAACCCCAATTCGCAAATGCGTGGTTTAATAAAAGTCTTGCACTCGTGAACCTTGGAAAAGAGACCGAGGCACTCCGTGCACTCGATAAAGTCCTCACGTTGAATCAACGAGATAAAGAGGCACAATCCCAACGCGCTTTGATTGTCAGAAAACTGGCACAGGTCAGTGATTCGGGAAAAACAGATTCACACTCGGCGCAGTCTCAATTGCGGGTATAAGTTTGGACAAACGGGGTGCAATCGAGAACGGCGAAGAACGGGGCGATTTCCATCTGATTACGCATCTTCAACTTTAGTACCGAATGCCTTGTTCCAGGGAACAAACTGTTTTGGCATTGACCCGTATTCCCGTTTTGCCCTCGATGCGGTTATAGCCTCAAGATAGGGCACGACAGTACTTTGACCCGGACGTTCAAAGTACAGGAAGAATCTTTTTTTCTTTGTCTGGTAGAGATGTTTTGCACCGTCTTTTGATGATGCAATCAACGTGGATTTTTCCGTATCATATCGCAACCCATTGATGATCTGTTCCACCATGCCTCACCTTACTTTTAGAATGATTTGTCCACCTATAAACTCCGTGATCTTTGTTTCATTTACAATATTCACAACACTACGGCATTACATTTAAGTTGAAAATCATGAGAAATCGTAACGTATCCAGTAAAATCGAGAACGGGGTCCGGGTGGAAGCTTCGTACAACGTGGTTTAAATTCGTTATTGTTGGAATTCTAAATTGACGCCCCCAACCCATTTTGCAAATACATTATACAGGATTGCATGAACTACACCAGAGATAAATCCACACACCGCACCAAGAATCGGCATGATGATAACAAGGGCGATTCCCGCAATTGCACCTATGGCAAATCCACGGTGAATACCTATTGCAGCCGTAATAACCCCGTAGAAAATTCCCATCACGAGTCCAACAACCACACCAAACAGTGTGGCGATTTTTGCCAGTGACATCATGTCAACACTCTTCAAAATGGGCATATTTAATCCCTCAATTCGTGTATTACTCATGAGGCTATTAAGGAATGTGGTTGAATGGGTTGATCTCACCCCGTTCTCATCTTTATCTCGCCACACACCCATTTCCACAATACGTTTATGCGAACTACATGCAGTACTGGGATCCAGTTCACTTGATGGAGAAAGAGATACCGCGAGAAATCGCGAGAACAAATGTAATCAAGCGAGTTCAAGTTAGAATGGGGCTTTCACTGGTGTAATTTTTTTAAAAAAGAATCTAAACCAAAAAATCCACATGTTCTATCAATACACCAGAGAACGTGGGCGTACCCTATGCACCCCGTCCTGCATCGCCCCTCTTCCTGCACATGGGGCAAAGCAGGGACGACGCAAAAAAGGGATTCAAATGCTATTTTGTCTGTCGTCAAATCAGAGATCCTTGACGAGAAACCAAACTTTTACTTCAAAGAAACCGGTGGATTCACATCTGAGAGCAAAAGAAAATTTTCAACTTCTTCTTTCTTTAAAATCCGTGATGTTCCGGTACTGAGTACAAGAGAATAAGAGAACCCATCGCACACTACTATTTATGAAATATACGGTACGCCATGTGAAACGATTCCTTGAACAGGGAAAGATTGATCCCGATCTCTGGATGGAGCACTTCCCCACGCTCCTGGATACACGGGTGCCGGGCTGCAGGGATTGTGAAGATTATAAAAAGAAACTCTGTGAGGGCGGCAAGAATCCGGTAGATTGTTTTCTATCCATAAAACCAGAACCTGATCGGGTGCAAGAAACACCTGCCGGAGATGAACCCGAAAGAAAAAAACAAAAACCTCCCCCGTGGAACCGCAAAGCTCATGACAGGGGCAAGCCTCCGGTGGCAAACAAAACATACGACCAGTCAAAGATGTAAACCAGAGGAGGGCCCTGCGCCTCGTTCATTTTGTCATAGTTTTCAACGAATTATTTATGTGATGACCTGCAATCCCCTACTGGAGTGAGAAATGAAAAAAACTTCCGATCTGGTACATGAAATGCTCACAGAAGCAAAAAAAGCCTGGCTGGTCGCGATCGCTGTCGGGTTTGAGAATGAGACAAAATTTGTATTCAGTTCGCAGAGGCATCCGCTTGAAGAATTGAATCAACTGGTACAAAAGGGTGGATCTCCCATAGGATTGCTCCGATTTGATAAAGAGAATGGCACAATACAGGGGTCATACCGCCCGTTCGAGGAATATGAAAATGAGGAATGGGTAAAAAAATATTTTGCGGGTCTTTTGGATAATGCCGGGGATATCATTGCTTTAAGCCAGCATCAGCATAGTTTCCCTGCTGCTTCTTAATAAAAAAAATCCCCATTCCCCGAATGATTTTTTGAGAGAGAAAATTTCGAATACATTTTTTCCTGAATTTTTTTCTGTCTTAATCCAGGCGTCTCTGTCAATTCCAACGTTTTGCACCCACTTCCCGCACCGCCCCTCTTCCGGAACATGGGGCACAGCAGGGATGAGCAATACTCCGCCCTCATCACGTATCACCAACAAAAAATGCGAACCATGAACCGTTCACGTATGAAAAGCCAGGTATCTTTATGTATTACCATGGATATGCATTATTGATCCCATTTGAGTTTCAGAACAAATTGACATCTCCATTCCACGACAGGGGGACCTGGAATCCCTGCAACCCGGAGTGACAACCGGATTCAACATCTCTGCTGATGGAGACAGCAGAGTATCCGGATCCATTATGACGCTTATTCATTGAATTTCAGCATGCAATGGGGGTATGGTTCTGAATTCATGGTGATTCATAAAAAACACAAAAGGAGGAAAAAATGCCAGAAGAAATGAAGGTTCGTTGGACATGGCTGAAAATTATGTATGCATATACCCTGGTAGGAGCAGGGGGGTTTGGCCTGGGAATGCTTCTCATGCCGGGACTGGTGATGAAAATGATGGGGTTTCCAGCGCAGGATCCTGTCACCTTTGGAATCGCTGGCAGCGTGTTTCTTGCATTTGCAGTACTATCCGTGCTTGGTTTGAGATCCCCCCTGAAGTTTGCGCCGGTGTTATTACTCCAACTGTCTTATAAACTGATCTGGGTCATCGCTGTCGTAGTACCGCTCCTCATTTCACAACAGTTCCCGGGATATGCCTGCATTCTTGCACTGATATTTGTGACATATATCATTGGAGATTTGATAGCAATTCCTTTCCCTATCGTTTTTTCTAAAGAAGCCGGTCATTAAAATATTTTTTCTTTTGAAAAAATCCCTCATTAGAGATCAATCAACCGATATGTATCACCAACAAAAAAGTGCGTGTCATCAACCACGACCGTATCGGGATCACCTAAAGAGAACAGGGGATTAAGGATACCTTCTTTCTTGTCATATTTTCACATTTTGATTTTTTTTATTGCACTTTGTCCAATCTCCAACCTTTCCGCACCCCGGTGTATCGCCATTTTTCCCGGAACCAGCGGCAAGGCAGGGATGAGCGATACTGAGAGTTTTTAAAATTAGCAAAACAAATGGTAATGTGAACCGCCCAGAATCCGCCCGATCCTGCACTCACTGGATCTTTACGCCGATGCCTTCAAACCAGCGGGAATCAAAATTCCCCGCGTAATCGTACTCGTACCCGATCTCTTTGAAAAAATCCTCAAACTCCTCCTGTGCCCGGGAACCTTCTTCTGCGGTATTGTCCGTGCGGTAAAAATGCGCCAGATAGACAAAACTGGCGCCATGATCCGGGAAATCTTCCCGCTGTATTGAATCGATCATCGGGTAGTGCCCGAGCAGTTCATGCCACTCCGGACAGGAACCCTGCCCGCCAATGATGAGGCATTCGGGCCCGGTGACCGGCGCGGCTGGTCCGGTTTTTTTGCGGGCGGGTCTCTTTTTTATCTGTTTTCCGGCTCGTTTTTTTCCCTTCAGAGAACGGTTCGTTGTGGGATGATCCGCGGGTGCTGGATCTTCTGGCGTCATAGTTGTATAGAGCCTGCCACAGGTATTAAAATTTATTATTAATTCTTTTTCCTCGCGGCCTCATCCCTCATGCACGCTGACCCCTTATCACCTGAATAGGGAAGCAGGGCATCACCATGGTGTGACTCCTCCAACCCAAAAACGGGCTGAACAACGCCCGGCCCTTGCGCACCTGCTGTGAACGCACATTTATTCGATCACTTCAGAGCAGGCGGACGGGGGAATTTTTTTTGAGGATCATTTCCCGGCAAGGGGAGCATACGGCAGGTGATACGTCCGAATTTCCGGCGGGAAATGCGATATGGCACATCCCCTGTTCAAAAAAACAGATCCACCCGGGTATATCCCTTTATAGGATTTGGCCCCTACTTCTCCCTATATGCCGGTGATTTGTGATGGCTGCAATTGAAGTGGAAAACCTTGTCAAACAGTACGGGAAGCGGACCGCACTTGATGGTGTCAGCTTTTCCATTGAGGAAGGAGAGACGTTTGGGTACCTCGGCCCGAACGGCGCGGGAAAAACCACGACCATCCGGATCCTCACGGGCATGACGCAGGCAACGTCAGGCACGGCACGCATCCTCTCCCATGACATCCGGACCGACACGATCCGGGCAAAGCGGTATCTCGGCGTTGTCCCCGAGACCTCGAACGTCTACGACGACCTTCCGGCATGGGACAACCTCATCTTCAACGCCGAACTCTACGGCGTCCCTGCCCACGCACGGAACGCCGCGGCAAAACGGCTGCTCGATTTGTTCGACCTGTCCGACCGGAAAGACGACAAGGTGCGGGGGTTCTCAAAAGGGATGAAGCGCCGGCTCACCATCGCGATGGGGCTTGTCAATGACCCAAAGGTCCTCTTTTTAGACGAACCGACATCAGGGCTTGACATCCAGAGCAACCTGATCATCCGCGACGTGATCCGGGAACTGGCGGACCGGGGCGTCACGGTATTTCTCACCACCCATAACATCGAGGAGGCGAACGTGACCTGCCGGCGCGTGGCGATCATCAACCACGGCAGGATTGCCGCCATCGATGCACCGGAACGCCTCAAAAGCACCTTCGAGAGTGTAAAATCGCTGGAAGTCGGGCTCGGCCGCATCACGCCGGACGTCCTTACGGCACTCCGCACCCTACCGCTCGTCAATGACCTTGTGCAGGAGGGGGACAAGGTCCGGCTGCTCACGCATGACCCGATCCGGGTGCTCGATGAGGTCCAGAAATACACCGGCACGCACGGGATCCCCGTGCTCAGCGTGAGCACGCTCGGCCCCTCACTTGAAGACGTCTTTATCAGGATCACCGGGGTCGGCAGGCGGGCAAAGGAGGTGCAGGCCAGTGACTGAACAGGACGGCCTTGTTGCCCGGATCATCAGCGACCTGCGGGCTGCATGGGCGATCGCGAGAAAAGACATCAGGATCTATTATGTAAAACCCAATATCATCGTCGCCGGTATCCTCTTCCCGCTTTTTATGTTCCTTGCGTTTGCAACGGGGCGGGACGCGCCGGCCGAGGTGCTGCTGCCCGGGCTGATCGCGATCACGGCGCTGTTCTCCTCGTCCACCATCGAGCCGGTCTCCATCCCGATCGAACGGCGGATGAAAACGTTCGACCGCTTCCTGGTCGCCCCGATCTCACTGGACGCGGTCGTGCTGGGCGAGTCGCTCTCCGGGTTTGTGTACAGCGTTGCGATCGGGTTCATCCCGTTTATCGCCGGGTACCTCCTGTTCGGGGCGATCTCCGATAACTTCGCTGCCTTTGTTGCAGGGCTCTGCCTGACATCGCTGTGCTTTGCGGTGATGGGGACACTCTTTGCATCGTATCCCACCGAGAGCCCGGGTGACATCATGTCCATGGTCAACCTCGTCCGGCTCCCGCTCATGTTCATCTCCGGGATCTTCATCCCGTTCGACCAGATGCCGTCCTGGGGGCAGGCGGCCGGCCTGTTCTCCCCGCTCAGCTATGCCGCCGACCTCATCCGGTACTCGTATACCGGGGCCACTCGGTTCGGGGTCGCGTCAGACATCATCGTCATTGCCGGGTTTATTGTCGCATTCCATCTCGTCAGCAGGGAGTTATACCGCAGGTTCAATGACTGATGAACGATGAAGCGGACGGGTACTGGCGGGAAGGTTCCCGGTTTTTTGTGCCGGAACACTCTGCCCCCTGCTGGTGCTGCTCCCCGGACGATAGACTGTTTTGGGGTGGCAGTCGTATGGAATGACGAGCATGAGGGAACGTACGGGAATTCTGCCGGGTGTGCAACCGGTCATAGCACGAGGTGGGCGAGCGGTCATAGGACCCTGCCTACAGGGCGGAGCCGTTGTGCAGGGCAACATGGTTTTTGGCAGCTGCACCGTACCCATGCGGATGAACAGCGTTTCCCTGCAGGATCCTTTTCTCGCGGGAGCAGGCTCAGGATGAATTTAAAGGATGGCATAAAAAACGACTAATAGGTATCTGCGCCTACCATCACATGGTGAGTTTTTCTGACTTCAGACCAGGACTGCCAGCAGTGCGGCAGGTGTTGCGAGAAGTGGGGATGGGGCCAGAAGGGTGTCATCGAAGATATCATCCTGTGGATCACGCAGGGCCGCAGGGATATCCTGCAGCACGTTTCCATAACGCTTGATGACGGAAAACGGCGCAATGGAAGGGATATTTCAGAACATGATCTTCCCCACGTTATCCGTATCAACTACTGGATCGATCAGGATGGCAGGGCACTGCGGCACTGCCCGTTCTTCTTCCGGGCAGAGGATGGGAAGGTATACTGTAAAATTCATGATGCCAAACCGAAAATCTGCATCAGTTTCATGCCATGGAACGAGGGAATTCGTGATTATGCGCTGAACTGCCCGGCATGCAGGGACACAGCCCCGTAACAGGAAAGAATCTGCATACGTACCTTCAACGTGTCAACCGTCATTCATATATCCCTATGAAGTTGGTTGAATGAGAGGATTTCAGAAAAATAACCACGATGCCACAAACCCGGTCGCAGTGAATGCAGACGGCACACCAACCGTCCGTGTACGGTTGCCAAAGAAATGGAATAATGAGCAGTTCGCCCTTGCTGAACTGATGTTGGGAGCAAACCACATCCGCGTCCGGTGTATCGACGGGGTCATCCGCATGGGCAGGATCAAGGGAACCATGAAGAAACGGACCTGGATACGGGAAGGGGATACACTCATTGTTGCCCCCTGGAGCTTCCAGGATGCAAAGTGTGATATTATTTACCGCTACCTCAAGCCGCAGACGGAATGGCTGCGTAAAAACCGCTATATTTAACCGGTACTTTTTTATTGCACATGGAAATTTTCCTACCAGAACCGTACGGCAAAACCGTACGGTTGGGTGAAAGAAAATCCCTGATTTTTTTTTTCGTATCGTATTGTTCAAGGCACTCGTTCGGATTCACCTGCTTTGTAGTCCCCCCTTATGTCTGTACTCCGGGGACAGAATTCCGGGACGTTATTTTCTGATATTTTCGAATCAACAAATGATACGCACCTATATCCTCCAATACAACAAATAGATATGAGCAGAAGGAGAAAGGAGCAACAATGGGGCACATGCGAACAGATTCCAAACAACGATACCACTGTGCTTCCCTCATTTGCGATTATTTACTCAAGAAAAATATCACGCATGCTGATGTCACAGCGGGGGATATTGCAAAATTTCATCGCCTGTCCGGCAAATCCTCCCAGTCTATCAGTGCAATGCTGAATTTTTTATACAGCAACCGGATCAGGGAGACCCGTTTTGGATTTTACATCATGGGAACGCTGGCTTTTAAAAAGGTTGATTATCCCCACCGGTACTCCATCGAACTGATTGACGGGGCCCGGGGTTTACTGTAATTTTGTGCATTCGTAGTATGACGGCACATACGACGGTGCCGGTTTATCATTCGTCCCCGGTGTCAGGACCGTAGAACGTTTCCTGCATTGTTTACACGTGGCATCCCGTGTATTTCTGAAATGTTCCCTTGGCGTTTTATTGACAATTGAATTCTCGGAATGGCATACAGGACAGGTGAACCGGATAACATACCCTGTTCGTGTTCCCAGTATCTCTGGTTTTAATGAGCGTTGTATCATTGTTTCATTCTTTTTTTTGTTTGTTCTGCCAGACTGG
>CAIULN010000036.1 GCA_903900025.1 uncultured Methanomicrobiales archaeon
AAGTATGGCAAAGGAAAAAGTTTTGGGAATTGATCTGGGGACGACATTTTCCTGTATGTCAATCATGGAAGCCGGAAAAGCGATCGTCATCCCCAATGCTGAGGGCGGGCGAACCACCCCATCGATTGTTGCGTTCACCAAGGAAGGGGAACGACTTGTCGGGAGCCTCGCCAAACGCCAGGCGGTAACAAACCCCCAGCGCACCATCCAGTCCATCAAACGGAAGATGGGGACGACCGAAAAAAACAGAATTGATGATAAGGAATATTCTCCGCAGGAAATTTCGGCGATGATCCTGCAGAAGATGAAAATCGACGCAGAGGCATATCTCGGTGAAAAGATTACAAAAGCTGTTATCACCGTGCCGGCATATTTCAACGATTCTCAACGGACGGCAACCAAAGACGCAGGAAAGATCGCAGGACTGGACGTGCTGCGAATCATCAACGAACCAACTGCCAGTGCACTGGCATATGGCATCGACAAAGAGGCAGATGCAACGGTGCTTGTCTACGATCTTGGAGGAGGCACGTTCGATGTTTCTATCCTGACACTGGGTGACGGTGTCTTTGAAGTAAAGGCAACATCCGGCAACAACCACCTCGGTGGCGATGATTTTGATAAACTGGTCCAGGACTACCTGATCGAGGAGTTCAAAAAGAAAGAGGGCATCGATCTCAGAAAAGATCCCTATGCGATGCAGCGCCTGCGCGATGCATCCGAGAATGCAAAGATCGAACTCTCGCAGCGCCAGTCCACCAACATCAATCTCCCGTATATCACGACAGGTTCAAGCGGACCGAAGTTTTTAAACATCGACCTCACGCGGGCAAACCTTGAGCAATTGATCGGGGATCTTGTGGAATCCACGGTCGGTCCGGTGAAGCAGGCGTTGTCAGATTCTAAACTGGAACCGAAGGATATCGACCACGTATTGCTGGTTGGGGGGTCCACACGTGTCCCCCTTGTCGTCGAGACAGTTAAAAAAATACTTGGCAAAGAGCCGGACAAGGGCATTAACCCTGACGAGTGTGTTGCTCTCGGTGCAGGTATTCAGGGTGCGGTATTGACGGGGGAAACAAAGGATATTGTCCTCCTCGATGTCACCCCGCTTACCCTCGGTATCGAGACGCTTGGCGGGATCGCTACAAAGCTGATCGAACGTAACACAACAATCCCGACCAGGAAGAGCCAGATCTTTTCCACTGCTGCCGATGGGCAGACAAGTGTCGAGATCCATGTCGTTCAGGGAGAGCGTGCCCTCGCCAAAGATAATTTCACGCTGGGCAGGTTCCAGCTGACGGGTATCCCCCCGGCACCTCGTGGTATCCCGCAGATTGAAGTGACGTTTGATATCGATTCGAACGGGATCATCCATGTTTCGGCAAAGGACCTTGGCAGCGGCAACCAGCAGGCAATCTCAATCAAGGGCGACCGGAAGCTCTCTGAAGACGATATTAAGCGTGCAACTGAGGACGCCAAGAAATTCGAGGCAGAGGATAAGAAGAAGCGTGAGGAAATCGAGCTGCGGAACCAGGCAGATATGGCAGTCTTTGCCGCAGAAAAAATGGTGAAGGAAAGTGGTGACAAGATCGAACCAGCCGACAAGACCAAGATCGAAGAGGGGGCAGCTGCGGTCAAAAAGGCACTTGCCGATGACAAACTCGATGAGATAAAGAAAGCGATGGACTCGCTCACAGAAGTCGTTTACGCTGCAACCACCAAACTCTACCAGAAGATACAGGCAGAACAGGCGGCACAGCAGCAGGCCGGCGCATCCGGTGGAAGCACCACTGATAAAAAAGAGGATGATAACGTCGTCAATGCCGATTACAAGGTCAAAGAAGAGTGACCCTGATGGGGGTTTCCGATTACTACGATATCCTCGGCATACCACGAAATGCCGATGACAAGGAAGTCAAGAAGGCGTACCGCAACCTTGCCCGAAAGTACCATCCTGATGTATGCAAGGAAGCGGGAGCAGAGGAAAAGTTCAAACAGATAAACGAAGCCTACAGTATCCTTTCAGATTCTCAGAAACGGGCGCAGTACGATACCATGGGTCACGAGACGTATACCAATGCGTCGAAAGGATCGTATACAGGAGGAGGTGGGTTCGGCGGTGGGTTTTCCACCGATTTCTCCGGTTTCGGTGATATCTTTGATTTCTTTGGCGGGGGATACCGGAGGGCAGGTCCCCAACCGGGTGCAGACCTCCTCACGCGCCTTTCAATTCCGCTCGAGAATGCGGTAACAGGAACCGACCGGGATATCGACGTCATGCATACTGAACCATGCCCGTCATGCGCTGGATCAGGAAGCGAGACAAAAAAACAAACAACCTGCCCACGCTGCGGGGGGAGTGGTCAGATGCGGCAGGCTTCACAATCGGTTTTCGGGCAGTTCATCCGCATGACCACCTGTACCCAGTGTGGCGGGAGGGGGAGAGTTCCTGAACGGATATGCAGGGAATGCCGGGGTTCGGGTCACACACGGACAAAACGAAAAGTTTCCATCCACATACCAACCGGCATTGAAAACGGCATGCGCCTGCGGATGGAGGGATATGGTGAAGCCGGGGATTTTGGCGCTCCCAATGGTGACCTGTTTATTGAGGTGAATATCCAGCCTCATGACCGATTCCGGCGGAATGGTGATAACCTTGAGACAACCCTTGAGATTTCACCATCGCAGGCAGTATTGGGGATAACCGTCGAGATTGAGACAATCGACAAACGCCACATTGAACTGAAAGTGCCTGCCGGAGTCCAGTTCAACACGGCACTCAAGGTTCATGGTGAGGGGATCAAGCGCCGCGGGCATCCCGGGGATCTCCTCGTAAGAGTCAAAATTGTTACACCAAAACAGATTAGCGGTGATGAAAAGGACCTTTATGAGAAGATCCTTGAAATCGAGGGTAAACACAGTGAAAAAAAGGGTTTCTTTTCAGGGTTTATGGGAAAGAAAAAGGAAAAAAAGTGATCGCGTACACCTTTCATCCTGCAATTTTACCTTGATCATTTTACTGACTCAACCTATTTCCCTCAACATACCCTAATGGTGATTTATGAAGCTGCTCTTCGAGCTTTCCGGGGAAAACACCACACTCCCCGTCGCAGAACTCGAATGTGTCGGTACGGTTCTCGCAAAGCGGGCGCAGGTTGCGGTTGTTGAATGCCCCGATCCCAATCTTGCCCGCCGTCTTGCCATGACGCATGTTGTTCTTGAGTATATGGGGGAATGTGATCCTGAAATCGGAGCATTCCGTATCCTGCTGCGGGACCTTGCCATTGGTACCAAGCACTCATTTTCCGGCAGAGTGAAGAAAGTGCATGCCGGCAGCATAAAGACGGTTCAGCATTGTTCATTGCGGGAGTTTGAGCGGCTTATTGGCACCATGATTGATGGACCGGTTGACCTTTCTGCTCCGGAATCGGAATACCGGGCAATCATCTCAGAAGACCGCTGCTATTTTGGGAAGGTGCTTTTTAGTATCGACCGGGGTGGATATGACAAACGTAACCCTGGAAAACGGGCATTCTTCCATCCTGGTGTGATGATGCCACGGATGGCGCGGGCGCTGGTGAATATCTCCTGTGCACAACCGGGGAACCGTCTTCTTGACCCGTTCTGCGGTACCGGGGGGATCCTGATCGAAGCAATGCTGCTTCGCACCGATGCGGTGGGAACCGATTTCGATCCGTTGATGATACAGGGGAGCCGGCAGAATGTTCCAAAGAGCTCTTTGCTCATCGCTGATGCAACCCGTCTTCCCCTGCACGACGCATCTGTTGATGCTGTGGTTACCGATCTCCCATACGGGCAGTCGGTTGCTATCAAAAAAGAAGGTACTCTCGAGCGGCTTTACGATAACACGTTTTTGGAAGTACGCAGGGTTTTGAAGCCGGGGAAGCGAGCTGTTATTGTCACCCACAAAGACATCGGTGAAATTGCAGCCCAGCATATGCACGTGATACAGCGCCATGAACAGAGAGTTCATAAGAGCCTGACACGGCGGATTCTGGTGCTGGATAAATAATTACAGAATTCCTGCAACATTTATCTCATGCACTATCCAACACGTACTGGATTTATATGGAAAAAAATGTATGCTCCTGTATTTTTTTCACACTCATTCTCGCTTTTTTTATTATAACCCCCGTCCATGGGTACTCCGCAGCCGCAGCGTCCTGGTATTCCTCGGGACTTGCACTCACCGATTCCGGGAATTATTCCGAGGCAATGCAGGCATTCGAAAAAGCGATAGCCCTCGAGCCGGATTATTTTGAGGCATGGAATGGGAAGGCAGACGCGCTCAACCGTGCAAAGAATTATCAGGATGCCCTTATTGCTTCCAATCAGACACTGCTGATCAATCCAGAATTCGTGAAAGGATGGATCAACCATGGATACATACTCTATAATCTCGGCAGGTATGAAGACGAACTGAATGCTTATGACCGGGCGATTGAGATTGACCCGACGAGTACCGATGCATGGTTCAACCAAGGATACGCTCTGGCAGCAATGGGCAGGTATGATGAAGCATTACGGTCATTTGACCGGGTAACAGGACTCGATCCGCTTTACCCTAACCTACAGGAAAACCGCCGGATCGCCGAAATGAACCGTGATGCGGTAACGCCGTTTTTGGTGAAATACGCCCCGTGGATTGTCATCTCCTTGATCATCATCTTCGGGATTGGGGGGTGGATATACGCAAAGGGGAAGAAAAATTGATCCTTCTATTCTCGACCTTTACAAATTTTTCAATGTCAGAAGCCCCGCTCTGAACTCATCGACATATTCCTTCATCGAGAAGCTCCCCTCGGCGAACGGGCAATCGTCTGACCACACACGCTCAATTGTCGGGCGCGTGGGAAGTAGCAGGTCCATAGAAATTCCTGTCTGTTCACATCCCCGGACCATTGCGTCACGGAAGATGCCGATACAATAAGCGATCCTTTTCTTGTATGCTGTCCTGGTTTTCCTTAAATAACCTGCAATACGGTGTGTCTCGATGGCAAGAAAATCCTCTTTCACGCGGTCATCAGTACATTTTCCAGGCATATACTGGTAGTGTGCAAAAGGATACATCAGTTCGAGTTCGGCGGGCACTGCACCGCACGTCCCGAATATCACGATATGATATTCTTCTGGCGTAAGCACCCTGTCAATTACCTTCCGGAAAAGCCTGTGGCTCGGGCTTGTACTGTAGGGTTTTTTATAGCGCAGGGAATAAAAATCGCAATCTCTTTTGGAATAATGGTATAATCCTCAATAATAAACCTGCAGGCATTCTCAAAAGCCGGGTGGTAGAAGGGAGGATCAAAAAGGTTCCGATCCTGGAGATATACTCCAGCTGCTGCAGCTGATGGTATCGATAGTCAAGGGTTCAGTACCTGATCACCGCATGATGGTATCGCAGGGTATTTTTATATTTAAAGAAAAAATCACGATCATCGGATAAGAAGAAAAGGTTGTCACGTAGCCTTCTCGTAACAGATCCGTGCCTCTTCATGTTTTCCAAGTTTTTCAAGGATATCCCCGATCTCATGCCAGATGCTTTTTTGTGCTGGGTCAAGCTCGAGAGCGCGTTTATAAGATCCCAGTGCATCCTGATAGTTACCGGCATTCTGCAGCGCCCGTCCCATTCGCACCCATGCATCCACAAAGTCCGGTTGGATCTCTGTCATGGACTCATATGCTGATGCCGCTTCAAGGAACTTTCCAAGTTCGTCAAGGGCGCTTCCCTTGGTAAAATACGCGATGGCAAATGATGGGTCAAGTGCGAGAGCCTGATCATAGGATCTGACTGCTTCGTCATAGTGCTGCAGTTCAGCAAGAGCCATCCCTTTACGGGTCCATGCTACCGCATTTTCCGGTGCAAGGTCCAGTGATTTTTCATAAGCAAGGAGCGCATCACCAGGTCTTCCGATATCATAGTATGCATTGCCCTTACCAAGGTAGGCATCTGCATACGTCCTGTCATGTTCGAGTGCCCGGTCAAAAGCCTCTATTGCATCACGGGACAGCCCGAGTTCTGCAAGTGATACCCCCTTGTGGCTGAAAGCAGCCGCATATGAATGATCGAGCTCAAGTGCCCGGTCATACGACCGGATCGCATCCTGGTGCTGCTCGAGTGCTGCATACGCCACACCTTTGAAATAATGTAACTTCGCTGTTCTAGGCATGATCTCTAATGCATGATCATAGCTGCTGATGGCGTCATCAAACCTGCCCAGTTCGAAATATACACGCCCTTTCATAAACAACGCTTGATAGCAGTTGGGTTTGCCTTCAAGTGCACGATCAAAGGCAGCAATAGCATCCTCGTAATTTCTCGTATCAAACAACGCTGTTCCTTTTTCAAAGATCGCTTCAGCAAACCCCGGATGCGCTGCGAGTGCACGATCAAAAGCAATGATCGCATCTTGCGGGGTGCCGCTCCTGGCAAGTGCCCTTCCTTTCTCGTATAATACATCTGGATTTTCAGGCTCAAGGGAAAGTACAGTATCCAAAGCTGCGATAGCTTCGTCAAACTTCTTCATCTGCAAAAGCACGACGCCCCTGTGATGGTGCGCTGCAGCAAACCGGTCGTTCAGCGCAATCGCATGGTCATATGCCTTAAGGGCTTCATCGGAATTACCGCGGTGTTCGAGCGCGACTCCTTTGTGATAATACGCATCAGAGCTGTCCGGTGCGTGCAATAGCGCCTGATCATACGACTCCACTGCTTCAGCATACCTCCTGAGACAGGTCAGTGCTATTCCTTTGCAGAGGTACGCACGTGTGCATGAGGGATCGATAGTGATTGCCCGATTAAAGGAATCGATTGCTTCCTCCTGCCGTCCCAGACTGCTCTGGGCAATCCCCTTAAAAAGGATCGCTTGTGTGAACCGGTCCTTCAGTCCAGTTGCGGTATTATAGGCGCCAATCGCCTCCTGGTACATGGAGAGCCCGGAAAGTGCCCTGCCCTTGTAATAGAACGCATCGGCACAATCAGGCATCTGGAGGAGTACGGCATCAAGACTTTTTATTGCATCCTGGTATTTCCCGGCATGCAGGTATGAGATGCCGCGATGGTAATATGCTCCGGTATCTTTTGCATTGATCCCCAGCGCTTTGTTGTAGCATCTGATTGCCTCGTTATTGTCCCCCATTTTGCCCAGTGCAATACCTTTTGCGGTCCAGAGCGATGCGATATTAGGCCTGATCCTCAAAGCGATATTCAAAACATCAACTGCGTCCTGGTACTCGGTAAGTTTCGTAAGCGCCCTG
>CAIULN010000037.1 GCA_903900025.1 uncultured Methanomicrobiales archaeon
CCGAGCCGTTCATATGCCGCGATCACCGCCTGCTGTCGTGCTGCAAACGCTGGTTCGATACCCATCTCCTGCCAGCGTCCACGCGGCATGCCAATGGGGTTCAACACCGCCGGAACTACTGCACGGGCATCAAGACTCGAAAGCCATGCAAGCCCGTATTCACCGATTGTTTTATACGACGCCCCGCTGACCTGTGCACTCCTGATCCTGACAAGACGTTCTGCACCAAAGACCTTCCCGAGAGCCACAAGAAGTTCCAGCATCTTTTGCCGGGTCTCGCCATTCTCACCGGAAAGCATCTTCTCTTCGTCAGGATCAAGATACATCGGGTTCACCAGGTCGCACGCGAAAAGTCATCCTCGCGTCCAAGAACCATTGTCGCATCGACCCCGACTTTCACGTTGGTTCCATCCTCGAGCTGGCAGGGATCGAGCGACGAACCCCGGACACCAGTGATCACCATGACATCCCGGTCGCCGCTCACGCGGGTCGCAATCGCATATTCTACGTCAAGGGGATCACAGGGATCGATATCCTCGTCTACAATAACAACGTGTTTTAAAGATGTGTGAGCGGCAAATGCCGCCATAATCGCATTTTTTGCATCACCCTGCGTACTTTTTTTAATCTGGATAACCGCGTGGAGATAGCCGCAACCGCCTTTGGTCAGCACGACGTTCTTCACTTCAGTTACTCCGGCAACCGCACGGTAAATCTTTGGCTCATAGGGAGCACCCATTAACATCTTGTGCTCATTGCCACCGGGCAGGATACCGTGATAGATGAAGTCCGGTTTGAGGTGCATACCGGTAAATTCAATCAGCGGTTGCCGTCGCACAGGATCATAGGTTCCGGTGATATCTACAAAAGGTCCCTCCTCAGTTACTTCCCCCCCGATATATCCTTCTAAGACAATTTCGGCATCCGGGACCAGCACACCATTACTGCACTGCCGGACGGTAATTTCACCCCCAAGGAGTTCAGCTGCAAAACCAAGTTCCATGCCGGGGGGAACACGGGTGCAGCTGGCAAATGTCACAGCAGGATGTGTCCCAATAGTAACCGCAATAGGGAGTTTCTCACCCTTTGCCAATGCTTTTCCCAGCATCACATGCGTGTGCCTGCCCTCAACAAGCCGTGCAGCCACCCGGTGATCGTCCAGCACCTGCATCCGGTGGATTGACGCATTCTCCACACCGTCAAACCGAGAGAAGACAATCCCCGATGTAAGATACTTCCCGGCATCCTTGGGGAAATGATGCATGATGGGAATTATGGAGAGATTGGGTTTTTTCATCGTGAGCGTGCCTGCCGTTTTTACCCTCCCATCAAATTTCGCATCGGCAAGTGTTTTTACCATCTTCTTCTCGTCAATGCCGAGAGCAAGGGAGAGAGACCGCCGGCTCGCGGTGAGGTTCATGACTGCCCGGGCTCCTTCGATCTTATGGAAAAACAGGAGTTTGTCTGTTGAGGCCGCCATCTTTGGCGCCTGCATGTCAGCTGAAACAGG
>CAIULN010000038.1 GCA_903900025.1 uncultured Methanomicrobiales archaeon
CGTACTCCTCGTCCAGCTGCCGCAGGAGGCCGGTCAGCCGTTCGAGCTCCGATGTCCGCATCCTGCTTTTCTCGATCAGGAGGTCCTGCTGGTGGAGGAGCGAGGAGCGTGCACCCTTCTTCTCCTCAACCTGCTGGAGCAGGGAGAAGAGCTTGTCCCGTGCCCCCTCCGTGTCCTGGCCGTGCTCACGGATCCCGGTCTCAATCTTCTCCAGCTGCGCTTTTGCGGTCGCCAGCTCCATCGCACTATTGGTACGGTCAATAGAGAGGGTACGCACCTGTTCCGAGCATTCCAAAACCCGCGCCTCCGCACGTTTCGTGTCCATGTAGACGCGGTTCGTCGCTTCGAGGTTTGTTTCCTTCTCCTTTTTTAAGCGCACAATTGCCTGTTCACAGACCCTGATGCCCCCTTTTGCTTCCTCAAGTTCAGCGATCAACTTGAGATAGTCAGACCCGCTCTTCTTGTTGATCAGTTCATCGACATCTTTTAAGTCAGCCCGCAGGTACGAGAGTTCATTCTCCTCAAGGCTCCTGTCCGCATCAATCCGGGAGAGCGCAATCTTCTGCTCCTCGGTAACCCCAAGCAGGGTCAAGAGTTCCTTTTCACGGTCATGCAGCTTCGCAGCAGAACGGCAGGTCTGGAAAAACAGGAGCTCTTTTTGCCATTTCTGGTACTCGAGTGCATGCTCCCGTTCGTGTTTGAGTTCGTTTGTCCGTTTCTGCAGCTCGATAAGGAGGAGCTCCTCGCGCTCGATCCGCTCCCTCACGATGTCCAGTTCACGGAGTGCCTGTTCCTTCTTCTGGTCGAACTCGGCAACTCCCGCGATCTCATCGATAATCTTCCGCCGCTCAAAGTCGCTCATCTCCATGATCCGGGTAACGTCCCCCTGCATTACGACGTTATACCCGTGAGGCTTGATGCCATGCCTGGAAAGGTATTCGACGATGTCGCTCTGCTTGCAGACGCGGTCGTTCAGATAATTGTAGCTGTAATAGCCGTTGCCCGTCCGCTTGATCCGCCGGCGGATCTTCGTACCGTCGGAGAACTCCAGCGCGACTTCTGCCGTATTTTTACCGGAATTGAGGTTGATGAGGTCGGTGAGTTTCTCCGCCCGCAGGTTCCGGGCGGTTGACAGGGCAAGGACAAAGAGGATGGAGTCGATGATATTGCTCTTCCCCGAACCATTGGGTCCGGAAATGACGGTAAAACCCTCAAGAAAAGGAATTTTTGTCTTTTTCGAAAAAGACTTGAAATTATCGATCTCCAGCTCTGTGATATGCAAAGACACAGGCTCCGTTACTTCTTTGCAGGACTGGCTTTCTCATCATCAACGGCGTAGATGAGATCGCTTGGTTTTTTGGCAGGCTCTTTGCCCTTCTTCCTGCCATAACCCGCGGACGCGACGATATAATTCTTGTCGCCCCGTCTCTGTTCGAGCTTCATGGTCCCGTCCGTCTGCATGATCATGTCCATTGAAGGTTCCTCGGGTTTCGCCGGCTCCCCCTGCCGTGCGGACTTGGGGCGCATCACAATGGTGCTGCCTCCGGGTGCCGCAGCCGCACCGGTTGCCTGCTGCTGGGCGCCCTGCACAATAGGCTGGACCCGCTTTAACTCCTGCCGGCTGCGTTCCTCGCTTGCCTTGGAGAGTTTCATTACAATGGATTTCATATCAAGGAGCTCTTCGGTGATGCCCTTGACAAGGGCCTCCAGCTCCCTTATCTTCCTTTCCAACGCTGCAACGCGGTCATCGCCTGCAGCCCCGCCTGCTGATCCGTTCGTCATCCTGATCAATTACTCCCGTTCTTTCAATACATACCCGAGATAACTATCTTTTTCGTTGTATTGAGCCCTTATACGCCTATTGTAGACATAATGGACGCGCTCATACCAATAAATAATAGTATTGGTCGCCTGATAAGGAAAAAAGGTTTGTGCTCTTTTTCTCGGATTTTGCACAAATTCCCGCGGGTATGCAGCCCCGCATCGTGCGCTGGGCTGGTACAGTACAGGACGCGGGGTTTTAAGATTTAGATGGGGGATGGGCTTTTGGCAAGAAGAGAACAAAAATGTATTACCTGATTGGAGCGAACCTTTCTCCATATGTCTTATCTGGCAAAAACAGATCCGCAGATAGCAGATATCATCGAAAAGGAACGGTTGCGGCAGTTAAATGGGCTGGAACTCATCGCCTCGGAGAACCTTGTTTCCCGTGCAGTCCTGGAGGCGATGGGATCGGTCATGACCAATAAATATGCGGAGGGATACCCCGGCAAGCGATACTACGGCGGATGCGAGTTTCACGATATGGCAGAGAACCTCGCCCGCGACAGGCTGAAAAAACTTTTCGGGGCCGAGCACGCAAACGTTCAGCCGCATTCCGGGACCCAGGCGAACATGGCGGTGTATTTTGCGTTCATGAAACTTGGGGAAGGGCTGATGAGTATGAAGCTCACCCAGGGCGGCCACCTCTCCCACGGCTCACCGGTCAGCTTTACCGGGCAGTTTTACAAAGTGTCCCAGTACAGCCTTGACCAAAAGACCGAGATGCTTGATTACGGTATTGTCGATGAGATGGCAAGAAAGGAGAAACCGAGGATTATTGTCTGCGGCGCTTCGGCATACCCCCGCACGATCGACTTTAAGGCATTCCAGGAGATTGCCGATGATGTCGGTGCGTACTGCATGGCCGACATCGCCCATATCGCCGGGCTCTGCGCAACCGGCGTCCACCCCACCTCGGTCGGCGTCACCAGCTTCACCACGACCACCACCCACAAGACGCTCCGCGGGCCACGCGGCGGTGCGATCATGTGCAACAGCGAATATGCCCAAGCGGTTGACAAAGCAGTCTTCCCGGGGATGCAGGGCGGTCCGCTCATGAACACGATTGCGGCAAAGGCAGTCTGTTTTGAGGAAGCGCTGCGACCGTCGTTTAAGGAATATAACAAACAGATCGTGAAGAATGCAAAGGTGCTCGCTGATACCCTGATGGACGGCGGGCTGCGCCTTGTTTCCGGTGGAACTGACAACCACCTGATGCTCATTGACCTTACAACGCAGGGCATTACCGGGCTCGAGGCAGAGACGGTTCTTGGAAAAGCCGGTATCACGGTGAACAAGAACACGATCCCGAATGAGACGAAAAGCCCGTTTGTGACAAGCGGGCTGCGGATCGGCACGCCGGTAGTCACCTCCCGCGGCATGAAGGAGGCAGAGATGCGCCAGATAGGCGGCTGGATTGCAACGGTTGTCAAAGACATTCACAACGAAGCGGTCATGAAGGATATAAAGATGAAGGTCGCCGCGATGGCGGGCAGGTTCACGCTCTATCCGGATTGACCTCGTGCCTCTGTACTGCACTGGAACCTGACATGATCCTCGATGGAAAAGCCTGCTCGGAGGACCTGCTTGACGTCCTCAAAGAAGAGATCGGGAAGTCCGGACTCCATCCCCGTCTCGCCACACTGATTGTGGGCAGTGATCCCGGTTCGCAGATGTACATCAGGATGAAGCACCGCGCCTGTGAGAAGGTCGGCATCGGTTCGGTCGCGATCGACCTGCCTGCTGGCGTGACGACTGACCGCGTGCTTCAGGACGTCCGGCGCCTGAACGATGATCCGGATATTGATGGCATCCTTGTCCAGCTGCCGCTCCCCGCCGCAATTCGATCCGAGCAGGTGATCCGGTCGATCCGTGCTGACAAGGATGTGGATGGTTTCCATCCCTGTAATCTCGGTCTGCTCTTTGCAGGTTCACCACGATTCGTCCCCTGCACGCCGAAAGGCATCATGACCCTGCTTGAAAAAAACCATATCGGTGTCGCAGGGCAGCATGCGGTCGTGGTCGGGCGCAGTATTGATGTGGGCCGGCCGATGGCAGCGCTCTTTTCCAATGCTGACGCGACCGTCACCCTCTGCCACAGCAGGACGCGCAACCTTTCGGACGAGACCCGCAGGGCAGACATCCTTGTATCTGCGGTCGGAAAGCCAATGACCATCCGGGCAGGCATGGTGAAGGAGGGTGCAGTTGTCATTGATGTGGGGATCAACCAGATCGGCGGGAAACTGGTCGGTGATGTGGACTTTGCACCGGTCAGGGAGATCGCCTCGGCGATCACCCCGGTGCCCGGGGGCGTCGGCCCGATGACGATCGCGACGCTCATGGAGAACACATTCCTTGCGGCGAAGTGGAGGGTATGCGACCCTGTGTGGTGAACGGGCTGCCTGTCGGGGGAGACGCCCCGGTCCGCCTGATGGGCGTGATCAACTGCAGCCCGGAATCATTCTATACCGATTCGTTTGTCCCGACCGATTCCGTCCACACCAGGGCTGTTGAGATGGTCGAGGCGGGGGCATCCATTATTGACATCGGGGCACGGAGCACAGCGCCCAACACCCAGCAGATCAGCGGCAGGGCCGAGGCGGAACGGATCGATGCCGCCCTCGCAGAAATGGACGGGAGCGGGATCACCGTCTCTGTTGACACGATGAGCCCCGGCGTCCTTGACGTCTGCCTGAAGCATGAGATCCACATGATCAATGACATTGCCGGACTTTCGTCAGATACGTATGCAAGGACCGCAGCTGCCTCCGGACTTCCGGTCATTGCCATGGCGTCCGTCTCACAGCCAGGGGATGCCGCGGGTTTTGATGCAACAAAGAAGGCACTTGCGACTGTTGTCCTGCGGTGCGAAAAGTACGGGATTGACAATTACATCCTCGATCCGGGGATCGGCATGTGGACCCCGTTCCGGTCCGTGGACGATGACTGGGACCTGTGCAGAAACTTTGAAAGATTCTCTTCATTCGGCCGCCCGCTGCTGGCCGCAATCTCGCGCAAGACGTTCCTTGGGATGCTGCTGGACCGGCTGCCGGAAGACCGGCTTGCGGGTTCCCTCGCTGTCACCCTGTGGCTCCTGCAGAACGGGGCATCGCTTGTCCGGACCCATGACGTCGCGGCAACGGCTGATGTCGTGAAGGTATACGAGCGGCTGGTGAAGGCGCAGTGAACATCTCGTTTTCAGTATTCGGGCTCTCCACAGGCCTGATCCGTGACGGGGACGATATCGCAGGAAGGCTCATTGCGGCGGCAGATGCCTCTGTGTGCGGAGGTATCCGCGATGGCGACATCATCGTGCTTGCCGAATCCATGGTGGCGACTGCAGAAGGGCGTGTTGTACCACTTGCTACGGTTATTCCGTCGCGAAGGGCAGAGGAACTGGCACAAAAGTACGACATGGACCCCTGCACTGCCGAGGTCGTGCTCCGCGAGAGCGATGACGTGGTCGGCGGGATCCCGCACTTCCTGCTCTGCATGACGAACGGCACGCTGCTTCCCAACGCAGGTGTCGATGGTTCCAACGCACCGCCCGGCTGCCTTGTCCCGCTGCCGGAAAACCCTGATTCGAGCGCAGTGAGGATCAGACAATCGGTCGAAAAGCAGTGCGGTGTGAAGGTCGCTGTCATCATTGCTGACAGCCGGACACATGCGATGCGTTCGGGCTGCAGCGGCGTTGCCATCGGGTGCGCCGGTATCACTGCGGTCATTGACGACCGGGGCCGGAGCGACCTCTTTGGCAGGAGACTGGAGGTCACAAAAAGGGCTGTTGCCGACAACATCGCGTCAGCGGCTGAACTGGTCATGGGCGAGGCGGACGAGGGCGTGCCGGCGGCGATCGTGCGGGGGCTGGGGCTCCCCATATCAGATGATGCCGTTGGCATTGAATCGATTGCCGCAGAGGACTGCCTGTTCATGGGCCTTTTGCGGGACCGCCGGTGACCGGTCATGTCCGTTCCGGAGATCCCGCCCGGCTCTCCTGCCACAGCAGGTTCCCGGAAGGATCGTGCCTACCGTCTGATCATCCTCTTTGGGATTGTTGCCCTGCTCGGCGACGTCGTGTATGAAGGTGCACGGAGCGTAGCCGGGCCCTTCCTGTTCACGCTGGGTGCATCGGCATTTACCGTCGCGTTTGTTGCGGGGTTCGGGGAATTTGCGGGCTACGCGATCCGGATCGCCACAGGCTACCTCGCGGACAGGTCCCGGCAGTACTGGGTATTTGTGATCGCCGGTTACCTCATGATCGGTGCAATCCCGTTCCTCGTGCTGGCCGGCAGCTGGGAGGTCGCAGCACTCCTCCTGATCACCGAACGGATCGGAAAAGCCTTCCGATCGCCGTCAAAAGACGCCATTCTCTCGCATGCCACTTCAGCAGTAGGACGGGGATGGGGTTTTGGCATTCACGAGGCGCTCGACCAGATCGGGGCTGTCGCTGGTCCGGTCCTGTTTGTCCTCGCTCTCGCGGCCGGGGGAAGCTACCGGGGCGGTTTTGCCCTGCTCGTAATCCCCTTTATCCTGCTCCTCGTTGCGTTGCTCTTTGCCTGGAGGAGCATGCCCGATCCTGCGGGGTTCGAAACAGCTGCACAGGAGGATGCCTTGGCCGCCGGTGGGCCCTCCCCCGGCCGGCACCTCACCCTGTATGCGGCATTTACTGCGCTGACGATGGCAGGTTTTGTGGTCTTCCCCCTCCTTGCGTTCCACTACAAGGCGTTTTCCATCATCCCTGACGCGGAGATCCCTGCGTTCTACGCAATCGCGATGGCCGTCGATGCTGTCGTGGCGCTTATGGCGGGACGGGGTTACGACCGGTACGGGCTTGCGGTGCTCCTGGGAGTACCGGTCATTGGCCTTGTGATCCCGTTTGTCGCCTTCTCGCCGTCGTTTATCGCTGCCCTTGCGGGAGCCGTTCTCTGGGGCGCTTCGATGGGTATGCAGGAGACGATCCTCCGGGCAGCGGTCGCCGACTTCACGCTGCCGGGCGGGCGCGGGTTTGCCTACGGGATCTTCAACACGGTCTACGGCGGGGCATGGTTCGCGGGAAGCATTGCCATTGGGGCGCTGTACATGCTCGGCACCGTTTATGCCGCAGCGTTCATGATCATGATGCAGTGTGCTGCACTGCCGGTGCTGTGGGAGACGTTGCGGGAGCAGAAAAGGATGGCGGGCCGGACTGCAGGCACCTAGAAGTTTCTGGTATCTTAAAAACATGGATAACTCCCTGACAAGAACTTCAGATGGGGGCGTCCACCATGGATCCACTGTGATCGGTTGCTTCTTTTTCGTGCGGGCGAAACATAATAACCATGGGGAATAAGGATGACCGGAGAGCTCCGGACCCGGAAAATCCCGCAGAACCTTTTCTGACCGGCCCCCCGTTCTACCTGCCGGAGTTCGAGAAGTCATACCGTTACATCATCGACACGTACGAGGTCGCGCCACGGGACATCGCCATCTTCATGCCCTGTTCTGTCCGGAAGCCCTACAGCACAAGCCCCAGCCACCAGCTCATACGGATGATCATCTCGCAGGTGTTCGGACCGTCCAGATACCACATCGTCATCTTCGGCACATGCGGGATTGTTCCTGAAGAGCTCGAGGAGATGTATCCCTATGCCCATTACAAATACATGCTGGGGAAGTGCAATGATGAAAGGATAAAAGAGGACTTCCTCCGCATCGAAACCGAACGTGTCGCCAGCTACCTTTGCAAGACAAAAGAGACGTACCAGTACCGCATCGGGTACTGCATCGGGCTCTTCCGCGAGGCACTCATCCTTGGATCCGAAGCAGCGGGCATTAAAATTGACCTCCTGCTCCCGAGCCGGGACACGATTGACCGTGTCATTGAGGAGGAGGACTGCCGGTTCCAGGAGGGGAGCCTCTCAATGGACGAGTACCTGGGAGAATTCTGCGAGGGGCTGGTCCGGTTCCGGAACGAGAGGTACGGGGGGGAGAGGGGGGCGGGTAGGGGGATCTCAACGCACCCTGCCCGCCCCTGAAGGGGTACCCCCATGATCACGGAGGGGTGGGTACCTCACGTGTTTTTGAAAAACGCGTGCGATGAGTATCGTTTAAACTCCACGCGAAATACAGGCAATGAAAGCGAAACGGGTGCGGGACCCCCCGGGGGACACCTGCCTGATGATGACAGGTCCCCCCATGCATTGGAGGTATCCCCCATGATCAGGGTGAACTCCCCTGACCCCACCCCTCCGGCTGTCCGGGGGCACCCGCTGGTGAGGGCTGTTCTCTTCTGGCAAGGGCAGGTGTTCAGTCCTTCTCTTTTTTGATCACATCAAGCGCTGCACGTGCTGCCGCCTGTTGTGACTCTTTCTTTGTCAGCCCCGTGCCCGTAAACACGCGGCCGTCATGGAGCGTCACATGGCAGGTGAATGCCGGTTCATGGTCAGACCCGGATCTTTTGATCCGCGAGTAGTCGGGGGAGGGCTTCTTCTGTTGGTTGAAATACTCCTGCAGGTCTCCCCTGGCATTTGCGATCGTGTCAAAGAGACAAATCTCTCCGGCAAAGAGCGAGGTGATAAAGAACGCGACATCATCAAGCCCCAGCTCGCAGTAGAGGGCACCGATCAGCGCTTCGAACGCGGTGCCGGTGATGCGGCGCATCCGCTTCTTCTGGATATCAACCGATGCCGGGACGAGGGGGTCGACCAAAATGCCGTTACGGGCAAGAAATGCATCGAGAGCCTCGTTGGATACAATACACGACAGGGCTTTTGTCATGCGGCCCTTGTTCAGGACCGTCTCCTGCCGGGTAAAGAGCGCCTGCGAGATGATGAGGTTCAGTACGCGGTCGCCAAGGAATGCAAAACGGTACCACTCTTCTGGACTCACGTCCCAGCAGGCACCGCTGGAATTGCGGTAGGCCGAGTTATACGCGGCAACAAACGCCCCGATGATCCGGTTCACGTCCGGGTTGCGGGCCCGCACCAGATCAACGAGTGCCTTTCCCGATCTCCCCTGCATACGGTGCCCGCGCCCTACCTGACAGGTGATTCTAGTGCTTCCTCACTACACCGATCCTGCCATTGTCGGTGATAAAGGAGAACCCCAGACCCTCAAGATATGCCCGGCTCTTCCCGGACCCGTGCACCAGCAACTCCACGAGATCCTCTTTCTCATCGATGTCCGTGTGGAGCCGAAACGAATCAATCACATCGCAGGAGAGGCCGCACTCTTTCGCGATCCGCATGTGCTTGAGATAACTCCCGCCATAGTAATCCACATGGAACCGCGCAGGTTCTTTGAGATAGATCGCATTCGTCCCCCCGCCCCGCCCGGGCACGATCGCCATGTCCTTTTTCGTCCCTGTGACCCGCTTGACAGATTCCTTGTCAGCAAGGGGGAGATCCGCCATGATGATCAGGACATCGGTCACTGCACAGGAGAGGTACACGTTGAGCGCATCGGAAAGTCCCATGTCCTTGATCGTCACCTGGACAAGCTCTGAGTCAAAGAGTTCAGTACCGAGGATCACAGCCTGGCAGTCCGCGTCCCGCACCACATCGACCACGTCGAGGAGCATCGCTTCGGCAAACGCTTCCCGTTCCTGCTCATCGAGAACGCAGGACAGACGGGTCTTTGGGTTTTTGGGCTTGAAGGGGATCACTGCCACGGTCATGGTATGTTCTGTAGTGCGGGAAAGGAAAAAAAGGTAGTGTACCGACTCTTATGGCCGGGATACCAGATGAATTGGATCCGGAGAGGTACTTGCTGGTTAATGCAGCGCAGGGTCTGTCCCGGCACGGATCTTATGTGCGGGGATCCGGATCTCGAAACACGCACCGGTGCCGGCCCGGCCATTTTCCTGGATCGTCATGCCGTTTGCCGTAAGGATCTCCCTCGCGACAAAGAGCCCCCAGCCGGTCTGTTTGCCAAATCCCCGCTCAAAGATCTTCTCTTTTTCTTCTGCTACGACCCCGCATCCGTTATCCTCCACAAGAAGTACCACGCCCTCACCCTCAGATCTCACAGAGATCCGGATTTCTGTCGTATGTCCGCCGTGCCGGATGGCATTGTCGATGAGGTAGGAAAGGGCTTTTGAAAACAGAAAATCGGTATAAACCGAGCACGTCCCGACATCGGTGCGAATCGCAACCGCGCCCGGGTTCACTTCATCACGGGCGAACCTGACCAGCGTGTCGAGATTCAGCCATCGTGCAGGGTCATCACCGATATTCTGGTACACCCTGGAATAGGCAATGATGCGCCGGATTTTATCAGATGCGCGGCGTTCGACTTCGAGAAAATGCAGTTGTTGTTCGTCCTTGACAATCGTGCTCAGCAGCTCGTTATATCCCATGATGGCAGTGAGCTGGTTGAGGATGTCATGCCGCGTCACACTTCCGACGATCTGCAGCTTCTTTTCTGCAAGCTCCAGCGCCTGTTTCAGGGACCCGATGGTCAGCTCGCCATCTGCTGCCGTGCCAATTCCCTGAGACGTCTTGTGATTGTCCCTGATCTCGTGCGGTGAACCGGGATCCATTTCCACACCGGAATTCCTTTTTATTCTTTCATTGGTGATGATGGCTTTCCTGTACATTATCATTATTTCCAAGGATTAAATTGCCGATAGAAAGGTATCCGCGCTCCATCCGGATTTTGTGGCATCAGCGGTGGCCATAACCCGATAAAAAAGAACTAATGCCGAATACAACACAGATCAACAAAGACATTAACCTGGTGGTATTCCCGTGCGTCGCCGCACCATCACGTTCTCCCGCAACATCTTTCTGCCGCTCACGACCGTCTGCCGGAACCGCTGCGGTTACTGCTGTTTCCGTACCCCGGTACAGGACGGGTGCCTGATGGCGCAAAGCGTTGCAGAGCGGACGATCCGCCAGGGTGCGGCGCTGGGGTGCACCGAAGCCCTCTTCACCTTCGGTGAGCGCCCGGATCTGGAACCGGGGTTTGATGCACACCTCAGAAAGGCAGGATACTCACATTTCCTCGATTACCTGCATGCATTGTGCCAGTATTCCATCGGTTGCGGGGTGCTTCCCCACACGAATGCAGGTATTCTGACGTATGATGAGATGCAACGGCTGCGGGAGGTGAATGCGAGCATGGGGATCATGCTCGAGACAACGGCTGATCTCCCCGCCCACCGGAACTCACCGGGAAAGCAACCGGAAGCCCGGATTGCGATGATCGAGGATGCCGGGAAGCTCAGAATCCCGTTCACCACCGGGCTCCTCGTGGGAATCGGGGAGAACAAGACAGATCGCGAGGAATCTCTTGCCACCATCCGCGGCCTGCACCGGCGATATGGGCACATCCAGGAAGTGATCATCCAGAACTTCTGCCCCAAACCCGGTACCCCCATGGCAGGGAGCCCGGAGCCTGCAAAAGAAGAGGTCTGCGCAACCATCCGCCTTGCCCGCGAGGTTCTGCCGAGGACAATTGCGATCCAGATCCCCCCCAACCTGATCGATGCACAGGAGCTGATTCCCTGCGGCGTGGATGATCTCGGCGGTGTCTCTCCGCTCACCATCGATTATGTGAATCCTGATCACCCGTGGCCGGAGATCGATCGGCTCAGAGACCTTATTGGCAACGCGGACCTGAAAGAACGCCTCTGCATATACCCGCGGTTCATCAGACTGGGGTGGTACCACCCCCGTTTGCAACCCCTAATAAACAGGCTCGCACATACCTTAGAACTGAGGAAGCACCCGTGAAACAGCGTGACCTGTTATACGAGGGGAAAGCAAAGTCCGTATACCGTACCGAAAAGAGGGGCAGACTGATTGTCAGGTTCCGTGACGATATCACCGCGTTTGACGGCGGAAAAAAGGATGTTGTTAAGGACAAGGGAAGGTATAATGCCCACGTCTCTTCATTCTTTTTTCAGTACCTCGAAAAGCATGGCATAAAGACCCACTTTATCAGCCTGCTGGACAGCCACACGATGGTCGTGCGTGAACTTGCCATGATCCCGCTCGAGATGATTGTGAGGAATGTCGCCGCCGGTTCTATTGTCCGCAACTACCCCTTTTCTGAGGGGGCAAAACTCGATCCTCCCGTGATGGTCATCGATTACAAGGACGACTCGCGGCACGATCCGATGCTCAATGATGACCTGATCCTGGCACTCAGGATCCTCACTTTAGCGGAACTCAGGAAGGTAAAAGCGATCTCCCTTCGGGTCAACTCCCTGCTTTTCGACCTTCTTGCAGAGCAGGGGATCACGCTCGTGGACTTCAAGATGGAATTCGGAAGGCAGGGAAAGGCGATCTACCTTGGCGATGAGATCTCAATGGACTCAATGCGCCTGTGGGATGCGGCAACCGGCGAATCGCTGGACAAGGATGTATACCGGTTTGACAAGGGTGATGTCATGTCCACCTATC
This sequence comes from uncultured Methanomicrobiales archaeon, assembly GCA_903900025.1. Classification (GTDB taxonomy): domain Archaea; phylum Halobacteriota; class Methanomicrobia; order Methanomicrobiales; family Methanospirillaceae; genus MVRE01. The sequence continues at coordinate 12,207 of CAIULN010000038.1, forward strand.
ACCGGGTGGCGGACCGGATCACGGGGCAAAAACCGTAACGGGAGAGAAAGAGCGAGGGGGGGTATCAGGACTATGAAATTTGATGTGACCATAACCATATCGCTGAAGGAGGGGATGCTTGACCCCGAGGCGAACGCAATCAAAAACGCGATAACGAACCTCGGTTACCCGACCGAATCGCTCAGGACGGCACGCCTGTTCCGGATCAGGCTTGATGCGAATGACAGGGAGGCAGCAAAAGCCATGGCGCAGAAGATGTGCGAGCGCCTGCTCGCAAACCCGGTCATCCACCGGTACGAGATCGAGGTTGCCGGATGAGGTTTGCCGTCATCCAGTTCGGTGGGAGCAACTGCGACCGGGACGTGCAGTATGTCCTCTCCGATGTCTGTGGTGTCGATGTGGACCTGGTCTGGTACAAGGAGCGCCTTTTACGGCCGTATGATGCGGTGGTGCTCCCGGGGGGGTTCTCGTACGGGGACTACCTGCGGGCCGGTGCGATCGCCGCACGCACACCAGTCATGGATGATGTCGCCAGACACGCAGCCGGCGGCGCACTCGTGCTGGGGATCTGCAACGGTGCCCAGATACTTGCAGAGACCGGGCTTGTTCCCGGCGTCTTCACGGTCAATGCGTACCCCAAATTTATCTGCAGGTGGGTTCACCTCAGGGTGGAGAACGCAGCATCACCCTTCACATCGGAATTCCAAAAAGGCGATGTAATCCGCATCCCGATTGCCCACGCTGAAGGAAGGTATGTCGCACCTGCAGATACTGTCGGGTCGTTAAACACGAATGACCGGATCGCATTCCGGTTCTGTGACGATGGGGGGGGCATTACCGGTGAGGCAAACCCCAATGGCGCCGCAGAGAACATCACGGGGGTTCTTTCAAGGACGGGCAATGTGCTCGCCATGATGCCGCATCCGGAACGGGCTTCAGAAGCGGTGCTGGGCTCAACGGACGGGAAGAAGATTTTTGACTCCATGATCCATCACATCGAACAAAAAGCATAACGTGTCAGGTAAAATACAATCAACAGGAAGTAACAGGAAGTAAATTTTCAGGTGCCGGATACCATGTCAGAGGAAACGACCGCTGAAGCGGCTATGCGCACACGGGTGCAGACCTACGCAACGAAACACGACTGGGTGCTCAATCCCGACGAAAAACAGCTTGCCACGGTGATCCGGGGGCTTGTCAGGAACAAGAAAAAATTCGGGCACCCGTACTGCCCCTGCCGCCTCCGCAGCGGCGATGAGGAGAAGGATCGTGCGATTGTGTGCCCGTGCGTGTACCACAAAGACGAAATTACAAACGACGGCAGCTGCCACTGCAAGCTCTACTTTAAAAGGGACTGAACAGCCAGGATCTCTTTTCACTATTGTTTTTTCCCCCCTATGCCCTGCGATCTCAAAAAAAACCGTTCTGTTCCGGGCAAAGGGCTTGAGCCGGTGATCGGAGGTGCACCGGTTCTCCTCATCCTCGGCAGTTTCCCGGGCAGAATATCGCTCTTTTATAAACAGTACTATGCGAACCCGCACAACCAGTTCTGGCAGGTCATCGAGGCCCTCACCGGCATCGGGCGGCACCTCCCGTACGAGCGGCGTATTGAGAGACTTATGAAGAGCCGTATCGCGCTCTGGGATGTGATCAGCACCTGCGGGAGGGAGGGGAGTGCCGACCAGAGTATCAGGGGCGCGTCATTCAACCCTCTTGCGGATCTCCTCACCTCGTATCCAACGATACGGGTTGTCGCATTCAATGGGGCAGCCGCGTCACGATATGCATCCGGCCGCCATCTGCCGGACCACATCATGCCGGTCACGCTGCCGTCGACCAGTTCTGCAAACACACGGTTCACGCTTGCAGAAAAAACAGAACGCTGGGGGGTTCTTGGAAAATTCCTGGACCCTGCGCAATGACAGGAAAAAAAAATTCACCGTTCCAGCCGGAACTTCAGGAAAATAACGTGGTATATTGAATAGAAACCGACGACGACAGCAGCGCTGTACCCGAGTATCGCCAGCAGGTACACCTCGTTTGGCAGTGTCAGGGATGATGAGAGGAGGACAAGCGAGGACCCGACCACAAGAGCTGCGACGACAAGCCCGATCATGAGCTTGTCGCTCGCCCGGTCAAGCGCCATCTGGAGCTTCTGGATATCAGTGTCCACAACTTCGAGCCTGACAGTCCCTGTTGAGAGGCGTTTTAACATCAGGTTGACGTTGCGTGGCAGATCGAACATGGCGTCCACTGCCTCCATCATGGAGTTGGACGCCCGCTTGAGGTAGGCAGCGGAGAGGTTGTCGGTATCCGCAAGCTTTGTGAGGTAGGGGGTGACCTCCTTTCCCAGGTTGAACTTGGGATCGAGCCGGACACCGATATCCAGCACCATGACAAAGACCTTGAGCAGGAGCATCAGGTTCATCGGTACCCTGAGACGGTACCGGCGCATTGTTTCCGTGAGCTCAGTGACCATCAGCGAAAAGTTCATCTGCTGCACCTCCTCCCCCTCGTCCCCCGCCCCGCCGAAGTCATGCATCATGATATACAGGTCGTCGCGCAGCGACTCGCGGTCAGACTCATTGATCACGATACCGAAACCCTCAAGAGACTTGAGCATCAGTTCGATATCATCGGTCACCAGCGCAAAGAGCAGGTTGATGAAGAGCTGGCGCTTCTCGGGGCGCAGGACTCCGACAATGCCGAAGTCAAGGAAGACAACATCGCCCTCTTTTGTCACCAGCAGGTTCCCCGGGTGCGGGTCTCCATGGAAAAAGCCGTCCTCGAAGATCATCTTGAGGTACGCGTGGAATCCCCGGACGCCCACTTCATGGGGGTTGACACCAAGGCCCTTGATCGCCTCCGGGTCATCGATCCGAACACCATCGATAAATTCCATGACAAGCAAACGGGATGAGGTGTGCTCCCAGTAGATTTTCGGGAACCTGATGCCCGGAACGTCCCTGAAATTGCGGGACATCCGCTCGGCATTCCGGGCATCGCGTAAAAAGTCAAGCTCTTTTCGTATCTGCTGGGCAAAGTCCTCCACCATGCCGATGGGATTATAAATCCGTACTTCAGGCAGAACCGCATCGATCCGCTCTGCCATGGATCGCAGGATCGCAAGATCGGTCTCGATCACATCAGGAATACCCGGGCGCTGGACTTTGAGGGCGACTTTGGTGCCATCCTTGAGCACGGCACAATGCACCTGCCCGATTGAGGCGGAAGCGAGCGGCGTCTCATCGATCTCAGAAAACCAGTCATCGATGTTTGGGCAGGTCTGCAGGATCACTGCCTTGACCTCAGAGAACGGAAGGGGTTTTACGTGATCCTGCAGTTTTTTGAGCTCGTGGATCATCTCGGGCGGCAACATTTCCGTCCGTGTGCTCATGATCTGGCCGAACTTGACAAATGTCGGCCCGAGCTCTTCAATCGCGAGGCGTATCCGTTCGTATATTGTTGACGTCTCTGGCGGACCGCCGGGGGTGGGGAGACGGAACCGGGCCCGCCCCGGAAACACCTTCTCCAGTGCGATGCCAAAACCGTACTTGCCAAGCACGTCCACGATCTGGGCATACCGCCGGATCCGACTGACCATGCGTAGTGGTTGGCTGTCAGCCTACTTAACGGTCACTTTTTAAAAAACATGTATGAAATGGACACGATTCAGCGATCTTTTTTGAGTACGATAATCCGGTTCGTGTTGGTGCCGCAGCCCATGTTATCCACACCCCATATATGGGATGTCTTGGTGAATGCCTGGGAGTTGATCATCACCGCTTTGCAGGAAAAGCCGGCGGAAATCCCGAGCGGGACAATGTATTCTTCAAGCCGTAGTGTTCCCTTACGGATCTCGCCTACCTCGAATGCAACCCACCCACCCGGTGCTGTCACCCGATAGAGTTCAAAAAACACATCCCTCATAACCGCTGCCCACTCTTCCACCGTTCGTGACATCGTGATCGTTGTTCCTATCGTAGTGCTTTCAAGACCGTTGAACCAGCACCGGAGCCAGTTGTCCTCCCTATACTGCACGATGTCAAGGAACGGGGGTGATGTCACGGTGAGCTGGACGGTCTCATCGGCAATATCAGGCGTGTCCCGCGCATCACGGGTCAGGAATTGTGCCCGTTCAGCGGCACGGTTGAGAGCTTTGACATTTGGTCCGGTCAGTGTGCGCAGCAGGCTTTTTGTTTTTTTTATGATGAGCCGGTGGGTGTTGCGGTACTCCGGCACCTGCTTTCTCCGCCGGTTGATCCGCGTCTGGCTTTCCTGTGACACTGCCTGGTTGGGAGGGAGGGTGTACACGGAGAAGAAGCCGGATGAGTGCCCGGTCAGCCGGTTCGTTGCGACCATGGCAATCCAGCGGTCGATCGCGTCATCCGTACCACGTTCCCGTTTCCGGAGGAGATACACCCTGAGCCCGGTGATCTCTTTTTGTGTTTCCGGGTGGTAAAACATCGAAAGGTCCAGTGCTCCCGCTTCGCCATCGCAGGGAATTTTTTTCAGTCGCTCCTCAACCGCTGCAATGGAAGGCGGAAAGAACCGCGGCCGTGTCATGATCTCTGAAAGCGGGTTTGCGTCATTGGCAATGATGTTCCGCCCGCAGAGCCCTGCCTCAATGACGGTTGTCCCCCTGCCGCTGAAAGGGTCGTATACCGTATCACCGGTTTTTGTCACGATATCAATGAAAAAACGCGGGAGCTGGGGCTTGAAGCAGGCGCGGTATGAGATCTCGTGGATTGAGGACGCCTTCCGCTGGCCTGCCGTCCAGAACTCGTTGATATAGTGCGGGACGAGGTGCCCGCCACATGACCTGGAGCATACCTCGGTTGATGCCTCATTTGGCGGGGGACCTGTGACTCCCGCCAGATAGGCATTCACGTCAGATGCGGGCAAACCTGCCATAATAATCGGACTCTTTTTAAGAAACATTGGTACGATGACCGTATATCCTCTCTGATAGGAGAACGGATCATTCCATAACCGCTTCAAACGCCCGGAAATATTGTACGTGTGGTGTAAAGTGACATCGTGTCCTTTGTCTGGAAAACAATTTCACACCATACATAGCACAATGATATTTCAGAGTCTTCTAAAATCAGGTGTATGAAATCCCTTTGGTGTATCAAGAAAAATTCTGTATTTGAAATGATAAAAGATCCAGGAAATTATAATACTGCTCTGATACCTTGTATTGGATCTGAATGTGATGAGTGGGATGACGGAAAATGTTTCAATATTCACAAAGTGAAATGATAAACAACCCCATCCCTGGAAATGCACATTCTTCCTTCCGGAAAATCCTTTTAGGATCGTTCTGGTGTTGCAGGGAAATTTTTGGAAAACATGCCGGATTTTTTGGATGCGAAATTTTTTGTCCGGAAAATTTTCGCGCCCAGAATTTTTGAAGCCCGATTTTTTTCGGCCGAGAAATTTTTTTGTTCGGAAATTTTTGCGTTTGAAAATTTTTTGCGTAAAAAATTTTGGTATTCCCGGCTTTTTTTAATGCAGAATCTAAAAAGAATACGATCAGTGATCATTCCCTCACCTCTTTACAACATCCACAACATTCCCCATGTTCCTGAACGCCCCACCTTCAAATTGCCGCACCTTCTCCCCCTGCTCAAAGATTGCTTGGGCAATTTTCTCATAAACTTCTCAACACTTGCGGCACGAGAGAAATTTACAGCAAAAATCTCCCTGTAATACCGGATTTTTGATAAATTCCTGCGCTTATGATCATCCATGCCCCCAACAAGCGAAATCCGGGCATGATACGCGCCCCGATTCCGCGTTTCCGCTCGGATGACTGCGATTTTTTTCGCACTGACCACCAGCCTTATCAGCTCCACTTTAAAACAGACAAATATACACAATGACCGAAGATTTCTGCAAACGGACAGCGAGGAGAATCCGGAAGTTCGGATATGCACCAAAGGAGTCAGTCCGCATCTCCCGGTTCTGTTATATTTCCATGATGTCCGTGTGCGGAGTGATGGGATCCATGCTCGATCCTTCGCTGATGAGCCTGGCTGACGAAGAAGACATCAATCTGCTGCCCTGCTGGGCCCCGTCACAAGGAATGAATGGTCTGGCCACCGGTTCCGGGGATTTTTCTTTGGGCGCCCCGGCCGGTATGATCTCACCCGTCTCTTCTCGCATACATCGTCGATGACCGCCGGTCCGGCGGGCTGATTCCTGAACGGATGCAGATCTAGCCCGGCGTCCGTCCGGGTTCGGGCGCTCTGAGTCACTGCTGTAGCTGTGGCTCTGGCCGGATCAGCGTTTGTTTATGTGCGAGGAGGAGCTGAGGCTCCCGATCGCGGGAATGGAGGTTGAACACAAGAACGAAGAAGGTGATTGATATGGAAATTGAATTGACGAATCATCAGGATGTGGCCGACCCGAACCAGATTGCGTCCGGTGTGGCCGGGACCGGACATGAATACCAAAACAAGAATGGAATTACTGGAAAATCAGAAGGGAACAGTTCACAACGAATTTCGAAGAATTCTGTTGAATTCTTCTCTTCTTCGGGGTCCTTGAGACCCTCTCAGACATCGAAGAGTTCTGTTGAATTCTTCTCTTCTTCGGGGTCCTTGAGACCCTCTCAGACATCGAAGAGTTCTGACGAATTATTTTCTTCTTCAAAGTACTCGGGAACTTTTCAGACAGGAAACACGAAACGGGAGATCATCGGACTCGGTGTCCTGTACAACGGGCCGATGAATGCCGGCAAGATTCCGGACACCGGGCATAGCGCCGGAAAATATGTACCGGAAGATCCGCCGGAAGGTCATGGCGATCTCATCTTTTCCCTGTACGAGCGGCAGGAACGGATCGCAGACCGGCTCAACAAGAAGATCGTGCGGCTCAACCGCAGGCTGACAAATATCGAAGAGCGGGGGAGGTCCTGATGCCGCGCCGGCAGACAACGATCGGGCGGGACATCCCGCTCTTCATCGTACCGCACATCATCATGCAGAAGATCCGCACGCATGGCGAGAATCTTGAGCGGGTGATCGTACGGAAGTCCGGCAGCCATTACTATAACATCAGCATCAGGACGCGGCCGGTGAAACGGGAGCTGAAGACGAGTGTGGAGGGGGCCGGAGCACCGGCTCCGGTTTGTGAGGCAAAAAAAGGTGAGCGGGCATGACGAGAGGACGGCCGGTAACAAAAGCGCTGGATGACGCACTTCCGGTTGCGAGGGCGAGAGGAAATGTCATGAGGTTTTGTCCTGAGACGGAGAGCACGTGCGACCTGATGATCCGCACTTCCGTTCATCTGGTTTTTATCCGGATAAAAAGAGTTTGTAAAATCCGGTGCACAAAAGAAGAGATCGGGGCGGAGTTGCAGGAATGGCTCATCCTCCTCCACTCGTTTCCTGTTTCGGAATCCATTCTCTGCGAGCTCTGGGTGTACACCAAGCAAAACTCATGGCGGTACTTCCGGGTCGGGAGTAACGGTCTGGTGGAGATTGGCCGGGATGGAAACCTGATACTCCTGCCGGAAAAGAGGCCTGCCATACCCGGCAGAGAAATGAATGTTGGAGGGGCAGGAACTACCCTGGCGTAAAAGATGATTATCAGATTCACTATCAACACCCCTTTTTGGGGAGTGATTGGACTTACAGGAAAGATCGGATCAGTCATCGTCGGTGGGGGATCTTCAGGTGACCTGTCCGGAAGGCATTTTTCAGGACTAATTCGTCAAAATGCAGGAATAATTATTGGGGAATCGTCAATTTCACGGTTATTTCAGGGTATCCGGGGCAGTATAGTGGCCGGAAAAAAGACTAAACAGGCCTAATTGGGGGCAGGATCGGTTGCCGGGTCGGACTCCAGTACCTGAACACAGAAAAACTATCGTTTTTCTTAGAAGTTCGGGATCAGTCCTGATTGACTGACCCTCACTCAACGGAAAAATATCAGGTTTTCTAGGAAGTTCGGGGTCCGTCATTATTGACGGATCCTCACGTACGGAAAAAGGCGGTTTTGATCCGGGATCGATCAGGATTCTGGATGTACGAGATCAGGATTTTACAAAAAAGCCGGTTGCAAAAAAAGCGTCTGTTCTCTCATTCACTTTCACCCCACTCACGCCGCACGTTTTTCTTTACGGTTTCCGACCATCCCTTTCGTAATCGGAGTCGTTCTCATGAAACGCAAAGCCGCGATCACAGTCGGGAAGAAAACCGGTACCGGCATCTCTCCGGCAACTGTTGATGTTGTGCCATCCCCTGCCCTTCTGGGGGATCTTCGTTCACTCATTGAATCAACCCGAATCAGGGTTGCTGTCGGGGTAAATGCAGAGATGGTTATGTTATACTGGGATATCGGCGAGCGAATCCGAATAGAGATCCTTAGTGATGAGCGAGCCGCGTATGGCAAACAGGTGGTCAATAAGCTTTCAGATCATCTGGTCACTCTATATGGTCCGGGATTTGCACGAACCAATCTTTTCAATATGATACAGTTTGCGGAGGTATTCCCGGATCGTTCAATAGTCCACTCACTGAGTGGACAATTGAGCTGGACACATTTCAGGAATATCATCTATATCGAGGACCCGCTCGCCCGGGAATTCTACACGGAGATGTGCCGGCTTGAACGGTGGAGTGTCCGGACACTTCAGGCAAAAATTCAGGGGATGTTGTTCGAACGTACTGCCCTCTCGAAAAAACCGGAAGAGCTGGCCCGTAAGGAACTTGCGGCGCTCCGTGATGAAGACCGGATGACACCGGACCTTGTCTTCAAAAGCCCGTACTTCCTCGAATTCCTCGGGTTGTCCGATACGTTTTCTGAGAAAGACCTGGAGAATTCCATCCTCCGCGAACTGGAGCGTTTTATCCTTGAACTCGGCACGGATTTTTCCTTTGTCGCCCGGCAGAAGAGGATCAGTGTTGATGCCGAGGATTACTATATCGACCTGCTCTTCTATCACCGGAAACTCCGCAGGCTTGTTGCAATTGATCTCAAGCTTGGGAAGTTTAAGGCAGCAGACAAGGGGCAGATGGAGCTCTACCTGCGCTGGCTGGACAAGTACGACCGGCAACCGGGCGAAGAACCGCCGATCGGGTTGGTTCTCTGTGCAGGTTCTTCTGTTGAGCATGTCGAACTCCTCGAGCTCGAAGCGAGCAGCATCCGCGTCGCCGAGTACCTGACCGAACTCCCGCCCCGCGAGCTGCTTGAACAGAAACTGAAGGCAGCGGTTGCAATTGCACGCGAGCGGCTGGCGGGGCGGATCACGTAAGCGATCGTGCTCTGGAAGTCGGCGACCGAGACTGCAGTCTGGAAGACGCTGACGCGGTTGTCGTGCCGGGTGTGTTTTCCTTCAGCGCGGATACGATTTGTTGGCCCGCAGGGAAATGATTCGGGACCGACGTTTTCACCGGCGCTGTTTTATGTGGGGGAGAGGCCGGAGCGGTTTGAGAAGGCGTTTAAGGGAATCGGGGTGGTGTGGGAGGTGCCAAGCGTGCCCCAATAGTGCCCCTTCAATGCCCCTTTTGCCCCTTTGAGAATGTAGTGAGTACTTTTGCTGCAACACTTCACGGGCCTGAAAGAATCTTGTCCGCTATTGTCCGCAATGTGTCCGCCATCAATCTCCCCTTTCCCCTGCAAATTTTCAGCGGTTTTGATTTTCCTTTGAATTTCGCCTGTTTTCCAGATGGCAAGTATCCATCTGCAATGTCCGATAATGTCCGAATATGTCCAAATTCCCCCTCAGGTCATTCGGTGAGATTTCGCCTCAATTACTCAAATCGCAGGGAATTCTCAAGCGGATTGTGTTTTTTTGATCGCGCATGGAAATGTCGCGATTGTCGGGATTATGTCGGGCTCATGTCGTGATTCTATTTTACCGGGACATACTCAGTAACCCTGCTCTTCTTATGCCTTTTTCGTTGATCGTTTATTCCGGTTTTTTATTCACCATATATTCGCCATTTTCGCCACGTATTCACCGGGTATCAATCATTTTTCCCTTATATCCATCATTTGTGCGTCATTTTTACGTCATATGCGTCATCATCGACGAAACCGTGGATGATGCATTCCTTATCTCGTCGGATTTTACCAGACGTTCAGATTGGGCAGACCGTGTCTGCCCTATTGGGTTTACCAGAATTTCCCTGTCAATTATGCAGACAGTGTCTGCGCAATTTTCACGCAATACGCGCAATGCCGAATATACTGAGCCGCTCAGTAAATGCATGGAGCTCCTGCCAATTGCACGGACCGTATCCGGGGAATTTCCGGGTTATACGGGAAAAAAGGTTAATCCAGGTCCAGCAGGTCCCGTATCAGGGCGACGATTGCCAGCCGCTATTTGTCCGCAATGACAGGAACAATGGATTAAGGATTCAACAAATCCCCAGCCGATTGACTCAGATAGGTAACATATGACTCAGCACCGCACCAGAATTCCCGGAAAACAAAGGGGCCCGAGGGGGCCTCGCAGGAATCCGGACAAATGAGACATGAACAGGACAATAATGAGACAAATGGGGACACAATTATTGACACCCTTTTGGTTCGTCCTCAATGTGAGGACATCAGATATGGATGTTATATGGACATGTCCAAATATTTGGGACATGGTTATGGACATGTCCATAAGTAATGGACATCGTGCTTAAACAGGTTGATCGACCCAGATATAATGGGTTCCCCTCTTACTCCCTCTCTGCTGGAACTGCTGATATTTTTCTGTGATCCGGCGAACCAGATGTTTTGCCTGAATGTCATTGATTTTGCAGAGCTCAGCGACCTCTGCCCTTCGGATCGTCCCGTGCTCCTTGACGTAATCGATGACCATCTGCTCCTGCTGGATCGGCTCGAAGCCTTTTGCCCGCACATATTCCGCCTTCATATGGAACCGCTTGTAGAGCGCTGATGAGAGATGGTAGATCCGTCCTGAACGTTCCCCCTGCCCTGCTCTCGCACGAGAGCACGGAGCACTACACGCCACAGTACATCCTCGATGCCGTCATCGCGTGCATGGGAGCGATCGACCTCGACCCGTGCAGCAACAGCAAGGAGTTCCCGAACGTGCCGGCAGCAGCGAGGCACTACACAATCGAGGATAACGGGCTCGTGCAACCGTGGGAGGGGCGGGTCTTCATCAATCCGCCGTTCGGGCCCGGGGTCGAGGTCTGGTTCTCCAAGTTGTATCAGGAACGGTCAGCAGGCCTGACCACCGAGGCAGTCGTGCTCTGGAAGTCGGCGACCGAGACCGCAGCCTGGAAGACGTTGACGCGGTTGTCGTGCCGGGTCTGTTTTCCCTCAGCGAGGATACGGTTTGTGGGGCCTGCTGGTGAGGAGAGGACGGGCCCGACGTTTTCACCGGCGCTGTTCTATGTTGGTACGCGAGCTGAGTGGTTTGAGAAAGCGTTTGCGGGGATCGGGGCGGTGTGGGTTGTACCGGGGAAAGGGAAAATCAGAGGGAATCTGGAGTTCTAGGTTATCACAAAACAATGATATGATGATAAAGATATCAGTGATAATGTCAGGGTTTGTGGGAATACACTAAAAGACACATTTATACTGATAGTGCAGAGAGTACCGGAAGTCCTTTCCTCACATTTCTTAAAAATATCGAATTCTGATCCCGATACTCATCTGTGGTAAGGGTGATAATATCAAGAGGTATCCGATATTTGCGGATCGTGTTCAGTTCTGCATCTTTGGTAAGAAGTGTCCTTGCAATCATATCCATTCCGCTGAAATCATCGGAAATTATCGCAATGTCAATATCGCTTCCCGCAGATGTGGCGTCTTTGCTTGATGATCCGAATAGAACCAGGTCATGAATGCGGATTCCTTTTTCCAGAATATTTTCCTTGAAGAAATTTACCGCTTCAATGACTTTTGGATCAACCATGTGAGGATCTCCTGAGTTTCGTTCACCAATTTCTGTGTCTGTCCTTTGGTATATTGTTCGAGTACCTTTTCAAGATTGTGGGGATACCGGCCGGTTATGCCAAGACGGTTGATGACAATGAGGGAATCGAGAAGGTGCGGCGGAAGCTCCATCTCGAGAAGATCAATCAGTAAGACAAGGCTGTGCGTCTTTTCCGGAATATCGTTATATTTTTCTACATAGAGAGCTTTCAAGGCTTTTTCCAGAGCGAGGTGACAGAAGAAGATTACCGGAGGATACCGTTCTGCTGCGATAAGTGACTCAGCAGTACCGATATCATACTGCGCCTGCCGGAACCATTCATCGGAATCAGTAGTCATCGGAAAATCCTGTGTATTTCTCTATCTTGCGTGTGTTGTCAGATGAATATATAGTTTCATTTCCCACGTTCTGATTTTACGATGTGGATCTGCGCCGGCAATCCTCACAGCTCATACACCCACGTATCGATCTGCTTGTTTGCCGCTGTAATCTTTTTTTTAAAAGCCCAATAGTTTTTTTTATGTTCTATCATGATAGTCCATTCATGATAAGCGATTGTTGTGTGGAAGTCGGCGACCGAGACCGCAGCCTGGAAGACGCTGACGCGGTTGTCGTGCCGGGTGTGTTTTCCCTCAGCGAGGATACGGTTTGTGGGGCCTGCTGGTGAGGAGAGGACGGGCCCGACGTTTTCACCGGCGCTGTTCTATGCCGGGGAGCGGCCGGAGCGGTTTGAGGAAGGCGTTTAAGGGAATCGGGGTGGTGTGGGAGGTGCCGGGGAGATGAAGATAAGGAGGCTTTGTTGTAAACCTCAATGATACAGGAATAATTAACCGCAAATATCAGTGAAATTAATGGCATCGATATATTAAACGTAATGAAATGTAGATAGTCAATACTTGACGCACTGAAATTGGGGATTTCTATGGTCACGGTCGCTGAGCATCTCGAAGACGCAAGAAAAAAATTACTCGATCTTACTCTTCGAAACCGCCTCATTAATTATAGGCCAACCAAAGCCCGTACCCTCAAAATTATTAATGAAAATCCTTTGGATATTTACGAAATACTCGTTCTTAAAGAAAAGTCGTTGAAATTCCGGGCTACAAAAACGAACAATATTCCTGTAACCCCTTCGCCCCCATCGTCACAGGATAATCAACAAATAACAGACATTGGATTACCCGAAAAGGAATCATCGGAATGGAAACCACGATCTTCTGATAAAAATGTGCAGAATCAGTGGACAGACAATTTTTTAGATACTCCTTTTGACGCAGATACACTCAAGAAAAAACTCTATTACATCGCTCAGGAATCAAAAACCGTTTTAGATGAGCAAGGGTATACAATTCTCTTCCTTGCGCTTGGATTTCTGGATCGGTATGATTCCCCCTCCGCTGAAGAGCCATCACGAGCTCCACTCATCCTCATCCCTGTCGAATTAAAACGTGGGGAGGTGCGGGAATCTTTCTCACTTCAATGGACAAATGAGGATGTCCTTACCAATATCTCTCTTAAGGAAAAACTCAAAGAACTGGGGGTCTCTTTACCTGATTTTGAGATGCCCGATGAAAAAGGGGGAATCGACGAATATTTTAAAAAAGTAAAAGAAGCGATTCAGAATCAAAAGAAATGGAATATTTTTTCTGATATCTACCTGGATTTTTTCAGTTTTTCAAAATTTGTGATGTACAAGGATCTTGACAGTACAACCTGGCCGGAAGGAGTGAAACCGGCAACGAATCCATTGATCAATGCAATCTTCAATCCTGATCCAAACAGTCCTAAAATACCTGGATTTGATGAGGAAGAAGTAGATAAAAAAATACGGGCGGATTCAGTGTACCATATTCTGGATGCTGATTCCTCCCAGATTGCTGCCATTGAAGATATCAAAGCCGGAAAAAATCTTGTTATACAGGGGCCGCCCGGGACAGGGAAATCCCAGACAATCGCAAATGCTATTGCGGATCTTCTGGCACAGGGAAAGACCGTCCTCTTCATCAGCGAAAAAATGGCAGCTCTTGAAGTCGTTAAGAAGAGGCTGGATACTGTTGGTCTGGGTGATTTCTGTCTCGAACTCCATAGTAAAAAGGCTAATATCAAAGAGCTCCACCAGAAAATACAACGGACGCTCAATATAATCCCGCCCGGAGAAGTGAATGTTACCGATCAAATTTCACATCTCGAATCCCTCAAAAGCGAACTGAATGACTATCTCAAAGCCTTGTACACACCTATCGGTGGCAGGAATCTTACGCCATTTTTCTTATATGGCCAAAATGAGAAGGTGAAAAAACATTTCCTCCAGCAATCACGGGAGATGGTCAGGTTCCAGCTTCCCGACGCAGATAAAATTTCTGAACAGGAATGGCAGGCCAGTATTGTATCATTAAACAATCTGGCGGAAGTACTGCCAAAAGTCAGTCCGGTTCAAAGGCATCCCTTCTACGGATGCAATCCCGGTGTCGTTCATCCTTCGGATGAAGCGACTATCAGACTCATGATCCAGAATACAAAAAATGCCTTTTTTGAACTCCAGAAAAAGATGGAAGCCCTCGCAGAGGTTACGGGTCTTTCATATCCCGAAAATATCAACGAACTGAAGAATGCAATCGGGGCTACGAAACTCTTTGTATCTCCCAATCCGATTGATCGGAATCTTCTCTTAAATGATTCATGGAACCAGCCAAACCAGCAGGTTGTTACGATTATCGAAAAAATCGAAAATTTTCAACAAATGCGTGAACAGATCCTGAAAAGGTTCAAGAGCACTATCCTTGATGAAGATCTTGAATTATTGTGTAAGGAATTCTCCCCGCTGACAAAACAATTTGTCCTGTCAAAATTTTTCAACTCCCTTTTCAACTCCCCGTACCGGAACCTGAAACAACAGGCACATTCATTTTACCTCGATGGCGGTGCACATTCTGATAAAGAGATTATCAAAGATCTCTCCAATATAC
>CAIULN010000039.1 GCA_903900025.1 uncultured Methanomicrobiales archaeon
GGATACCTGCTGCAGCGAGCTGTTCGCGGGCACCGGTCGGTCCGGGGAGAACCCCATTGGGGGAGACTACAATACAGAAGTCCGGTTTATATGCCTTCAGATTGGAAACTACACGGTCAACATCCGCCGGCTCAAGTTTTGTGCCGCTGGTCGCCATGAATGTCTGCATGTCTTCACGGTCTGCTCTCTCATCGAGAAGCAGTTCGGCCATTACGCCGCTTGCAATATTGCCTAATTTGGCAACTCCGACTTTAACAACCATCGTTTACACCTCTTTTTTTTATAACACGTATCTATCACAAGGTATTCATATAAACATTTTGAAATATCCTTTGTCGGAGGAACCTGGTGAAAAGTATCGATTTTTTTTACAATTATTTTACACAAAATCCGATTGTTTTTAATTTACAAGGGTAAAGTGCTAGTTTGACACCCAATTCAAAGATGGATTTACGAAGTTAATAATAGAAAAAACTGCATGCCCAAAATCCGAGTAATAAAAGTTACTTCTCTTTTTTTATGAATGTATCAGGTACTCGTTTAAGGTTATATCCTGATATCGCAATGTCGGGGGAAGTCTGCCGTGACTAATAGACGGGGCAGACTGGAGAAAATTGTCCGGAAGGACAATTTTGGAATGCGGAACGCTTGCAGAAAATATTCTATTGAATATTTTCGAAGTGCCACAAGCGTGCGGGGGCATACGGCTCAAAACTATTCCTTTAGGAATAGTTTTTTAATTCTGCCCTTCTTGAAGGAACGGCCGAAAATTCGAAGATTTTTTTTAAAATCTTCTTCAGTTTGCCCTTTTGTCCTTTCCTTTGGGAACGGCAAAAAAGTCGAAACCATTGATATGGTTTCTCCAATCAATCCTCGCTTTCCAGCGACGGTTAATTCCCCCAAGAGCGTCAATTAGATAGGATGACATCTGCTGAGCTATAGATAATTACAGTAATTGTTTGGGGCTATGTTGGCAGTTTACCCATTTACAATTTAATACATATGGGTGATAAGTTAAAGAAAAGTGTTTAAATTGTCAAGGTTGATCAATTATTATGAAAGACGGGTTGCTCACTGAGAGGCAGATGGAGGTATTGAGGTACCGCAGACAGGGGCTGACTCAGCAGCAGATCGCAGATATCATCGCTACATCCAAGGCAAATGTCTGTACTATCGAAAAATCTGCGATGGAGAATATCCGCAGGGCAAAAGAAACGCTTGATTTTCTCTACACTCTCGATTCAACCCATCTCTGTAGCATTAAATCCGGCACCGATCTTTTTGATGTACCGGCGATAATATTTTCCGAAGCTGAAAAATTGAATATCAAGGTCAAATACGATACAATCTCATTAATCAACCATCTGAGGGATTCCCGTCCAAAAAGCTATCAGGCACGGTCGCTTTCAGAAAATGTCGAGGTTTACCTTACTACTGATGGGGATATTTATTTCAGTTGATGAGCTATAACCCTATCCACAATTACTTTTGTTGTCTGTATGAAAAAACCATAATACACCATAATTGGATCTCTTTAAAAGTGAGGATATGTTTATATTGTTTTTTATGCAATAATTAAGGAAGCCGATATGAAGATATCCCGTGGGGTGATCCGGAGCAATCTTTCGGATCACGCACCAGACGGCGGGTATGAGGATCAGGTTTTGATCCCACCCTGCCGGGGGATTTCTTTGATTGGTGAACCCGGACCATAAATTATGGTACGGGAACCGAGAAGGAGTTGTGATCCGTCACAACGGGCTGACAAGGTAGGATCTGATATCAGCGCATGGGTGGACGTCAGGAAGACGAGCCCGTTCCTCAGGATGCATCAGGGCAGTCCGAAGGATGCGTTAACGTCAGGATCTTCTTTCGCGACACAGGAACACCAATAATAATTGGTAGCGCTGCGGGCATGGTATCCGCAGGCAGTTCCAGAACCGGGCGACGTTCAGCATTGTCAGGAACCGGTGGAAGCATACCGTCGATAAATAACACCACCAGTGCTGATGTAAAAGAGCAGATATCGTCCGGGTTCGTGTGTTGGCTTCTGTAATGAATGTAAGAACAGCATTCATTCTCGGAATAACTGCAGTTCGGATCGAATTGAGAATAACCTAAACGCAAAAGAAGGATTGACGAACAATGGCAAAAACAAAAAGACCACGCAGGGGTTCTCTTGCATACAGCCCGAGAACGCGTGCGAAGAGCCCGATCCCTAAATACCAGTCGTGGCCCGCGTACGAAGGTGCGCCAATACTGCAGGGGTTTGCCGGCTATAAGGTGGGTATGACGCACGTGATTATGGTGGATGACCATAAGAACAGTCCCACCGAGAGCAAAGAGATTATGGTGCCCGTGACCGTTCTCGAAGTGCCTGCCATGAAAGTCGCAGCAATCCGTGCCTATTCGAAAGACACGTACGGAAAGCATGCACTGACGGAAGTCTGGTCAGACCAGCTCGACAGCGTGATCGGCAGGCGCATCACCATGCCAAAGGACTACAACCCCGAAGTCGCAAAAAAGGCACTGAACGAAGCAATCGCCGCAGGAAAAGTCGCTGAGCTCCACGCGGTCATGTACACCCAGCCGATAACTCTCTCCGGGGTACCAAAAAAAGTGCCCGACCTCATGGAGATCAAGGTTGCCGGGGGTGCGATCGAGAAGCAGTTCGAATTTGTCACGGGGTTGCTTGGCAAAGAGGTGAACCTGACAAACGTGATACAGATGGGCACCTACGCCGATATCACCGCAATCACTACCGGAAAGGGTACGCAGGGTGCTGTCAAGCGCTGGGGTATCATGCTGCGCAAGCGCAAACATTCGCGAGGCGGGAAGGAGCGGCATATCGGTACGCTTGGACCATGGAACCCGCACCACGTCCGCTGGCAAGTCCCGCAGATGGGGCAGATGGGTTTCCAGCAGCGCACGGAATTTAATAAGCGCATTTTGAAGATGGGGGAAAACGGAAGCGAAATCACACCAGCAGGAGGTTTCCTCCACTACGGTGTGCTGAACAGCCCGTATGTCCTGATCAAGGGGTCCCTCCCGGGACCCACCAAGAGACTGGTGCGTATCCGTCCTGCGATCAGACAGGGCGAACATGTTGTCAGAATTCCCACGATCCAGGTTGTGAGCGTCCAGAGCAAGCAGGGATGATCAGAGATGAAAGCACAGGTTAAAACCATTGAAGGCGGAGTCGCACGCGATATCGAGCTCCCGGTAATGTTCAAAGAGGAGTACCGACCCGATCTGATCAAAAAGGCAGTTCTGGCGCTCCAGAGCACCCGCAGGCAACCTCACGGGACATATCCCTACGCGGGCATCTGCTCGTCTGCTGTCGGCTGGGGGAGCGGACGGGGCGCATCGCACGTACCGCGCATTAAAAACGGTTCACGCGCCGCAAAAGTCCCCCAAGCAAAGGGAGGGCGTGAAGCACACCCCCCGGTCGTGGCAAAGGTTCTTGAAAAGCAGATCAACCAGAAGGAAAAACAGAAAGCGTTCCGTTCCGCGATCGCGGCAAGCGTACAGGAAGACCTTGTCCGCGGGCGGGGGCACCTGTTTGACGGGTCAGTGCCGGTGGTCTTTGAGGACAAGTTTGAGACACTCGACCGCACCCGGGACGTCATCTCTGCACTTACCGCAGCTGGTGTATTCCAGGATGTCGAACGTGCAAAGGAGAGCCGCAAGGTTCGTGCCGGGAGAGGAAAGATGCGCGGCCGCCGGTACAAGCAGCGCAAAAGCCTGCTCATTGTGACTGCCGGTCAACCGATGCGTTCCGCCCGGAACCTTGCAGGTGTCGATGCCGTCACGGTCGATCAACTCAACGTCGAACACCTTGCACCCGGTATGCAGGCGGGAAGGCTGACTGTCTGGACGGAAAGTGCACTCGCGCGGCTGGAGGGGAAATAAATGGTTCTCAAGTATCCCTTTGTTACGGAAAAGGCAATGGTCCTGCTCGAGAACCAGAGCAAACTCCAGTTCCTTGTGCGCAGGGAAGCGACCAAGAGCCAGATCAAGCGTGAGATTGAGAAAGCGTTTGACCAGAAGGTCACAAGCATCCGCACCCTGATGAACACACACGGGGAGAAAAAAGCGATTGTGAGTTTTGAGAACGAAAAAGCTGCCGAGGAGATCCTCAGCAGGCTCGGCATCATGTAGGTGGGGAACATGGGACATCGTATTACAACACAGAACAGAGGCAGAGGAGGGCCGACATACAGGGCACCATCCCACCGGTATAAAGCTGAACTGCGGCATATCGGGGATGGCAGCAGGACTGTAACCGGCTCGGTTATCGATATCGAACACGATCCAGCACGCAACGCACCGATTGCGCTCGT
This sequence comes from uncultured Methanomicrobiales archaeon, assembly GCA_903900025.1. GTDB lineage: Archaea > Halobacteriota > Methanomicrobia > Methanomicrobiales > Methanospirillaceae > MVRE01. The sequence goes on from CAIULN010000039.1 coordinate 4,344, forward strand.
CAAACTCGAAGACGGCACAAAGACATATATGCTCATCACCGAGGGTGTCGGTGTCGGTACTGCGGTCGCATGGGGTGCGGATGTTGAAGTAAAGAACGGCAACACCCTGCCCCTCGGGAATATCCCGGCAGGTTCGTACATCTGCAACATCGAATCCCGTCCGAATGATGGCGGCAAATTCGTCCGCTCATCCGGCGTTCAGGCAATTGTCGTTGACAAGACCCCGGACCGTGTCGGTGTCAGGATGCCCAGTGGCAAAACAAAATGGTTCAGCGCACAGTGCCGGGCAACAATTGGTATCGTTGCCGGAGGCGGACGGGTTGAAAAGCCGTTCGTGAAAGCCGGCAACAAGTACCACAAGATGAGGAATACCGCATCAAACTGGCCGCGCGTCCGCGGAGTTGCCATGAACGTGATTGACCACCCGTTTGGCGGCGGCGGTCACCAGCATACAGGGCGTCCCAAGACGATCGCACGTGGCACATCGCCCGGCAGGACTGTCGGGCACGTTGCTGCACGCAGGACAGGTAAGAGCAGGAAGTGATTGGTATGGCATCACCCAGAAAGACACAGAAGAGGATGCCCCGGCGGCGTGAGGAGTTCACGTATCGCGGGTATAAGATCGATGAGCTGAAGGCGATGGGACTGACTGAGCTCCTGCCAATCATGCCGGCGCGTGCACGCCGTAAGGTGGTACGCGGATTTTCCCGCGGAGAAGAGACTCTCCTCGAGAAGATCCGTGGTGGAAACCAAAAGATCCGCACCCACCTGCGTGACATGCTCGTCATGCCCGTAATGATTGGAAAGACAATCGAGATCTACAGCGGCAAGGAGTTCATGAAAGTCGAATTTCAGCCGGAGTCGGTCTTCCACTACCTTGGCGAGTTTGTACTGACAAGAAAGAGGGTTGCTCACGGCAGCGCCGGTATCGGTGCGACAAGAGGCAGTAAATACGTTCCGCTGAAGTGATGGACATGGCACGAATTGATTATTCACAGAAGATTAGCGGCGACAACATAGCGAAAGCGAAGGCAAACGAACTTAACATGTCGCCAAAGCATTCGATCGAGATTGCCGGTTTCATCAGGCACAAACAGATCAACGAAGCGATTGCGTATCTCAACGAGGTCATCGCGCTCAAAAAGGCAATCCCGTTCAGGCGCTTCAACAGGAATGTGGCACATAAACGGGGTCTTCCCGGCACCTGGGATGCCGGCAGATATCCTGTCAAGGCGTCCAAAGCGTACATCAGGCTCCTTGAGTCGGTCAAGAAAAATGCAGAATATCTCGGGCTTGACGCAGAGAAACTTGAGATCGTTCACGTCACGGCAAACCGTGGAAGGGCCCAGAAGGCGTTCTTTCCCCGCGCCATGGGCCGCGCCACTCCCAAGGTGCACGAATCCGTGAACATTGAGATCATAGCAAGGGAAGTGGCGTAATGGCAGTTGAACGGAAGTTTATCACAGAAGGTGTACGGAAAGCCCGTGTGGAGAAGTACCTGAGAAAGGAACTGAAACGTGCGGGCTATGGTGGCATGGATATTGCCAGAACGCCGCTCGGAACACAGGTGACAATCTTCGCGGAAAAGCCCGGCATCGTAATTGGTAAGGGAGGCAAACTTGTCCACCAGCTGACACAGGACCTGGCACAAAAATATAATGTCGAGTCCCCGCAGATCGAGGTTCAGCAGGTGGCAAATCCCAGCTTCAACGCCCAGATCATGGCCGAGCGGCTGGCAAACGCACTCGAACGCGGCTGGTACTTCCGCAAAGCGGGAAACAGCATCCTGCGCCGGGTCATGGACTCCGGGGCACTTGGGTGTCAGGTCATCATCGCCGGCAAACTGACGGGTGCACGTGCACGGACCCAGAAGTTCACCGAGGGCTACATCAAGCACTGCGGTGAACCAAGCAACACGATTGTCGAAAAAGGCTATGCTGTGGCAATCAAGAAACTCGGTGTCATTGGTGTGCAGGTCAAGATAGTGCCCGCTGGTGCAAAGCTTCCTGACCACTTCGAGATTATCGAACAGAAGAAAACAACGCCGGCCCAAAAAGTCACGGTCACCAATCTCGATGATAACGTCGATATCGATGCAGTGCTTCCCGATGATATTGATCACGTGGAGGTACCGTAATGGCAATATTCAGGGCACGGGATGTCCAGCAGCTCACCGATGTTGAACTGCTGGAACAGATGGGAAAGCTTCGCATGGAGCTTGTCCGGCACTACGGAAAGGTAAGTGCTGGCGGTGCCACGGAAAACCCGGGGCACATCCGTGAATTGCGCAGAACCATTGCCCGGATAATGACCGAGCAGAACCGCAGGGGGACTGCATGATCTCTCCCCAGAATGTCCTCGCCCACGAATTGATCGGGCTTGGCGTTCTGGTAGTTGCCGCGAGCAACCCCACTCATACCGGGGTTTCCGGTCTTATCGTCGATGAAACAAAAAATATGCTTGCCATCCAGACCATTCAGGGACTTAAAAAGATCCCCAAGCGGCACAGCATTTTCCGCATGAACCTTCCTGAAGGGCGGATTGTTGAGATCGATGGATCGGTACTATCGCTGGCTCCTGAAAAGAGGATCAACCTGCAGATCAAAAGAGGATACCATAATGGCACAAAACATAGGATTGAACGTCCCGGCTCCAAAACAGGATTGCAGTGACGTAAATTGTCCGTTTCACGGCACTTTACCGGTGCGCGGCCAGGTGATTACCGGCAAAGTCGTGAGCGATCGCATGATGGGTACGGTCGTAGTTGCACGTAATTACATGCACTATGTCCGGAAATACAAGCGGTACGAAAAACGCAGCTCAAAGATCCATGCACATAACCCCCCCTGCATACAGGCAAAAGTGGGCGACATGGTCAAGATCGCTGAGTGCCGGCCGCTCTCGAAAAGCACGACGTTTGTTGTCGTGGAGGTCGAACAATCATGAAGGCAAAGCAGTCAAAGACCCCGCGTGCACTTGCCACGGGGACAAGACTTGCCTGCGCCGATAACACCGGTGCCAGGGTAGTGCAGATCATATCTGTATTTGGCTACCACGGCGTCCGGCGCCGTCAGCCCAAGCTGGGGCTGGGGGATCTCGCCACGGTGAGTGTGCAGAAAGGCACGCCCGATATGCGCCGCAAGCTTGTGCGGGCTGTGGTCATCAGGCAGAAGAAGGAGATTCGCAGGCCCAACGGACTGCGGGTCTCGTTCGAGGACAACGCGGTTGTTGTTGTTGATGAAAAGAACGAGCCGAAAGGCACTGAGATCAAAGGACCGATCGCCCGCGAAGTGGCTGAGCGGTTCCCAAAACTCGGTTCAATGGCAACGATCATCGTGTGAGGTGGGAACCATGGTACGAATTGAGAGTCACCAGCCAAGAAAGCAGAGAAAAGCACGGTACACCGCATCATCACACGAGAAGAGCAAATTCCTGAATGCACCGCTCTCCCCCGCGCTGAAAAAGAAGTACGGAAAAAAGACCCTGCGTGTGGTCAAGGGCGATACGGTTAAACTGACCCGCGGGGATTTTACCGGCGATGAGGGTGTTGTTGATTTAATCGATACCAGTCGGGCAAAACTCGTGGTACACGGTGTATCTTTGACAAAAGCCGATGGTACCGAGGTCCCGCGCGTTGTCGATGCATCAAAAGTCCAGATTACCAAGCTGAACCTGAATGACAAACGCCGCGAGGAAAAACTGGTGGAGGGCAAATAGATGTCAGACCATTTAAAGCGACTCAATGCCCCGGACTCGTGGCATATCGCAAAGAAGACCAATAAATTCATCACAAAGACATCCGCAGGGCCGCACAATGCGAACGCTTTGCCGGTTGCCGTCTGGCTCCGGGACCGTATGGGCTTTGCCCGCACGATGAAGGAAGTCAAACAGATCCTTTCCCAGAAGGATCTCATCGTCAACGGAAGACCCTGCAGGAACCCAAAGATGGGAATCGGGATCTTTGACATCGTCGCGCTCCCGAAGATCGGCAAATATTACCGCATCCTGCGAGACAAAGATGGTCGTCATGTCTCTATCGAGATCGACGCGGAAGCAGCAAAGACCCGGTTGTGCAAGGTCAAGAACAAATCGGTAGTCAAGGGTGGCAAAGTCCAGCTGAACATGCGGGACGGCGCAAATATCCTCGCAGACAATACCTATAAATCGGGCGATTCTATTGTTGTTTCCCTTGAGCCGGAAACCCGGTTCAAAATTGTCGACCACTTCCCCCTCGCTGCAGGCAATATGGCTATGGTGATTGGCGGCCGGCACTCCGGGAAAGTTGCACGCATTGTTGAGATCACAAAGGTCCCGGGCAGCGTACCCAACAGGGTAATTCTCGAGGACGAAGCCACAAAGACGCGGTTTGACACCATCACGCCCTATATCTACATGGTGGGCAGGCAGACACCGGCACTGGCACGATGGGGGATTGAACAGTGACCGCAATGCGTGACATCTACGTAGATAAGGTTGTTGTCCACATGGGTGTCGGCGAGAGCGGCGAAAAGCTCGTCAAAGCCGAAGAGATCATGAAGACGATTACCACTCAGATTCCGGTGAGAACCATAGCAAAGAAAACCCAGCCGGCGTTCAACATCAGAAAAGGGGCACCTATCGGGTGCAAGGTGACACTGCGCGGAAAACATGCACAGGAGTTTGTCAAAACATCCCTGGGTATCATTGACAGGATTCTGTTTGAGAACCAGTTTGACACGAGCGGCAACTTCTCGTTTGGCATCGAAGAGCATACCGATTTTCCCGGTATGTCGTACGACCCGCAGATTGGCATCTATGGAATGGATATCAACGTCGTGCTCGAACGAAGAGGGATCCGGATCACCCGCAGGCGCATGGAGCAAAAAAAGCTTCCGGAAAAACAGCGCGTAAAAAAAGAGGATGCAATTGAGTTTCTCAGGAAGAATTATCAGGTGGAGGTGCGCTGATGGCAGGAGAGAGAAAGAAGAAATATGGTCGCGGTGCGAGCGAATGCAAAATGTGCGGGCGCAAACAGGGATTGGTGCGCAGGTACCACATCATGTTCTGCAGGCAGTGCTTCCGCGAATGGGCTCCGAAGATGGGCTTTAAAAAGATGAGCTGAGGGGGAGGCAAAATGACACGTTTAAATCCAACAGCAGACGGGATGTGCACTCTCAAGAATGCCGGTGATACCGGAAAATCTGAATGCATCATTGAGCCTGCAAGCAAACTCCTTGGCGCCATGCTGCGCATCATGCAGGAATCCGGCTATATCAAAAGTTTCGAATTTGTCGAAGATGGCAGGGGTGGACAGCTCATCGTACATCTGACCGGGAAGATCAACAACTGCGGTGCGATTACCCCGCGGTTCTCGGTACAGCTGGATGAAATGGAATACTGGGAGAAACAATACCTGCCAGGCAAAAATTTCGGAATTCTCATGATTTCCACGTCACGCGGTGTACTCTCGCACGAGCAGGCGAGGAAAGAGGGTATCGGCGGGGAACTCCTCGGGTATGTCTATTGAGGTGGAGCTATGGTAACAGTTCGCAAAGTCAGGATTCCTGATGGAGTCAAGGTTCACCTTGATGGCACCACGCTCAAAGTGACAGGTCCAAAAGGGCAGCTTGAGCGCAATATCCGGTTCCCGCAGGTGACCATCAATATCGATGGGAAAGAAGTCGTGATCGCAACCGAATCCAGGAAAAAAGAGATCACCGCAATGGTCGGCACCTTTGAAGCGCATACCAAAAATATGTGCAGAGGGGTCCTGGACGGGTTCGAGTATCGAATGAAGGTGGTCTACAGCCACTTCCCCATCCAGCTCAAACTGCTGGGCAACAAACTCGAGATCAGCAATTTCCTTGGCGAGAAAAAGGCCCGGTATGCAAAGATCGAACCTGGTGTTTCAACAAATGTCGCAAGCGATGAAGTTGTCCTGACCGGAATCAACCGTGAACTGGTCGGCACCACTGCAGCAAATATTGAACACGCCACCCATATACGGAACCGCGATCCGCGGATATTCCAGGATGGTATTTATATCGTTCAGAGGGGTTGAAGCCAATGGCAGATGAGATAAGACGATTGATACGTGTGCGCACCCGGAAGGGGGCCAGGTTCAAACGCGATGGCTTTGGCAAGAAATCCCAGCTCTCCGATTCGTGGAGAAAGCCGCGGGGGCAGCACAACAAGCAGCGGGAGCAGAAGAAGGCAAAGGGGAACCTTCCCAAACCTGGGTTTGGCAGCCCGATTGCTGTCCGCGGGATGCATCCTTCCGGGTTCTACGAGGTACTGGTATATTCAGCTGATGACCTTGATGGGTTGAATGCAAAGACACAAGCAGTACGGATTGCAGCATCTGTCGGCAACCGTAAGCGTGCGGGTATTCAGGAAAAAGCGCTGTCAGCAGGTCTTAAAGTGCTGAATGCACGGGAGTCCCCTGCCACAGGCAGGACCCGGCCGGCACCGGTAAAGGCAAAGGATGAGCCGGTTCAAAAGAAAGAACCAAAGAAAAAGGCAAAACCCAAACCCAAGAAAAAAGAAAAAGAATCACCCAGGGTTAAGGAAGACAAGAGAGAGCAGCCAAAACCCGTCGCAAAGAAGAAAGTAAAAGCCGAGCCTGCAGAAGAAAAGCCAAAGAAGACAAAAACGCCTAAGGTGCCAAAAGCAAAGGCGGAAGATGCTTCAGAGAAAAAACCCAGGAAATCGCCAAAAGCAAAGGCTGAGTCAGTAAAAGAGACAAAGACCAGACCAAAGACTGCACAGAAACAGGCAGCCAGACCAAAGAAAAAGACCGGCACAGGGGTGAAGGACAATGAGTGACCTCGCCAGTCAGAAACGGATCGTCGCCGCAGTCCTCAAATGCGGGGTGAACCGTGTATGGTTCAATCCAGAGCGGTTATCCGACATTGAAAATGCCATATCCCGCGAAGATTTGAGGGGGCTTGTCACGGATGGCGCAATAAAAGCGCGACAGAAAAAGGGAGTGAGTCGTGGCAGGGCACGGGCAAAGATCGCAAAACGATCGTACGGACACTGTAAAGGACCCGGACGGCGGAAGGGTGCGGCAGGTGCCCGCCACCCCGGCAAGAGGTCATGGATCCAGAAGATCCGGGCAATCAGGAAAGCACTTGTTACTCTCCGCGATGCCGGGACCATCGACCCGCATATGTACCGGATCCTTTACCGGAAAGCAGCGGGAGGACAGTTCAGGAGCGTTGCACATATGAAAGCACAACTGGAGATCCTTTCCGGGAGGATGAAGTAACATGGCGACCGGATCACGGTATTTTGTCCCCTTCCGCCGCAGGCGGGAGGGCAAGACCGATTACTACCAGCGGACAAAACTGGTGGTCGCTGATGTGCCGCGGATGGTGGTACGCAAGACCAACCGGCACATTATTATCCAGCTCGTCACTGCGGAGATGGATGGAGACCGCACACTTGTCGCAGCGAACTCGTCCGAACTCTCAGAATTCGGCTACAAGGGCTCAGCGTCCAGTACACCCGCAGCATATCTCACAGGATTACTTTTCGCGGTAAAGGCACGCAAAGCAAAAAACCATGCAGCGGTGCTTGATATCGGTCTGAACCGCGCAACTCCCGGTGCCCGCGTCTTTGCGGCACTGAAGGGAGCCGTAGAGGGCGGGCTTGATATCCCCCATGGTCAGGAGATCCTGCCCGATGATGCACGGGTTAAGGGTGCGCATATTGCGTCCTACAACAAAAACTCAGGAGATCTCGTGAAGAATGTCGAACAGGTAGCAGACGCCATAAAGAAGGAGCTGGTGTGAATGGCATATGAAAAGGAAGAGTGGCGCCCGGTCACCGGTCTTGGCAAACTCGTCGCATCAGGAGAGATTAAAAGCATCGATTCGGTGCTGGAGGGCGGACGGCCAATCAAGGAACCCCAGATCGTTGATACGTTCCTCCCCGATCTCGAGGACGAAGTGCTCGATATCGCCATGATGCAGCGCATGACCGACTCCGGCCGCCGTGTCCAGTTCCGTGCGGTTGTCATTGTCGGCAACCGGAACGGCTACATCGGGTTCGGTCAGGGCAAGGACGTACAAGTCGGGAATGCGATCAAGAAGGCAATTGTGAAGGCAAAGATGAACCTCATCAAGGTCCGGCGGGGCTGTGGCAGCTGGGAATGCGGGTGCGATGTCACCCACTCGATCCCGATGCAGGTGCAGGGAGCCGCCGGCAGTGTCCGTGTCACCCTGAAACCGGCCCCGCAGGGAATTGGACTGGTTACCGGTGATGTCAGCAAGAAAGTGCTCGAACTTGCAGGGATCAAGGATGTCTGGACATTTGCCCGGGGCCAGACCCGCACGACCATCAACTTTGCGAAGGCAACGTTTAACGCCCTGAAGCAGACGAACATGACAAGGATTGGGGGGTCACCGTAATGTACGCGGTTGTACAGGTCCGTGGTGTTGTGAATACGCGCCGTGACATCAAGGACACACTCAAGATGCTCCGTTTACATCATATCAACCACTGTGTGCTTGTTTCGGACACGCCTGAAAACCTCGGCATGATCCGTAAGGTCAAAGACTATGTCGCGTATGGCGAAGTGGACGCACCGACAATCGAGACATTGCTGCGCACCCGTGGGCGTGTCATTGGTGATGCAATGCTGACCGATGAATACATAAAGGCGAATTCGACCTATAGCGGCATTACCGAGTTTGCACAAGCTCTCATGAGTGGTGAGACACGGCTCCGGGACATCCCCGGGTTGAAACCCGTGCTTCGACTCCATCCTCCACGGAAAGGCTACAAGACCACGAAGCGTACGTTTGTACAGGGCGGAGCGCTTGGCTATTATGGTCAGGAGATTAATACCCTCCTTTATAAGATGAGGTGAGAAGAATGCCAACTAACAAACGCTCAAAATTCAGGGGGTCCAGGACGTGTGGTGGGGGAACCCACAAGAACCGCCGCGGTGCCGGGAACCGGGGTGGCAGGGGTCGTGCAGGCATCAACGCCCATCACTTTGTGCACTGGTATCTGGAATTTGGCGGCCCGGTCTTCGGCAAAGACGGGTTTGTGAATAAGACACAGATAAGCGTCACCACGATTGATATCGGTGTCATCGACCAGATCATTCCTTCACTCCTTGCACAGGGAATTGCCAGACAGGAAGGGGATGCAGTTGTGATCAATACCGCAGATATGGGCATTGAAAAAGTGCTCGGCAGCGGCAGGGTCACCAAAAAACTGAATATCTCTGCACAGGCATTCTCAGAGCAGGCAAAGGCCAAGATCGAAAAGATGGGCGGCAAAGCGCAGGTTGTCTGATCCCCCTTATTTCTGGTGAAACAATGGGAGAATTGCTGGATCGAATGGAACCCCTGCTCGCTGCGATGCCCGCAGTCAAGAGCCCGGAGGGGCATGTCCACTTCAAGAACAAACTGATATGGACAATTGCAGTCCTGATTCTGTATTTTGCACTCACAAATATTCCGGTGTTCGGGCTTGCTTCCAGTTCACAGGATGTATTTTTATACTGGCGGGCATTGCTGGCCGGTGCGAGCGGTTCGATTATACACCTTGGTATCGGACCAATAGTCACGGCATCCATCGTGCTCCAGCTGTTGAAAGGCGCAGATATCCTCCAAATCGATACGAGCGAAACCCGTGGGCAGGTCATGTACATGGGTCTGCAGAAGATCCTGATCATGGTCATGATTGTGGTCGAGGCAGCCCCCAACCTTGTCGGTGGGTTCATGCGCCCCGATCCGGCCATCGCCCAGACCTTTTTCGGGGGCAATTTGTTTGCGGTCTCGCTGTTGATCTTCATCCAGATTTGTATCGGTGGTTTTTTGGTTTTCATGCTGGATGAGGTCGTAACGAAATGGGGTATCGGATCCGGTGTCGGGCTCTTCATCATCGCTGGTATTTCCCAGGCGCTTGTCAACGGTTTTGTCAACTGGGCGCCGGTGACCGATCCTTATCCAGTCGGTTTCTTCCCGCGGCTGATTGCGATCGGACTTGACGGAGCAAGCTATTCCCAGTACTTCGCAAAGGATATTCTTGCTTTTGTCACGACGGTTGCCATATTCCTCATTATCGTTTATGTCGAATCGACGCGAATCGAGATCCCGCTTGCCCATGCACAGGTCCGGGGAGCACGGGCACGCTTCCCCGTCAAACTGATCTATGCCAGCGTTCTGCCCATGATCCTTGTCCGCGTGCTGCAGGCAAACATCCAGATGCTTGGTATGTTCCTTTCCAACCTTGGTATCACGGTGCTCGGGACATTTCAGGGGCAGCGGCCGATCAACGGAGTTATGTATTTCCTTGCCCCATTGAACGGGCCATCGGACTGGATGTGGTGGATGACCGATCTCGGTCACCCGGCATGGCAGGTCATTTTACGTCTCAGTGTCGATATCATTTTCATGGTAGTTGGTGGGGCTGTCTTTGCACTCTTCTGGATCAAGACCGCCGGGCTCGACTCAAAAGATGTCGCCCGCCAGATCCAGCTCTCGGGCATGTCCATCCCCGGCTACCGCCGCAACACGCAGGTGCTTGAAAAGTATCTGGACAGGTATATCCCGAAGGTCACGATCATCGGCGGTGTCTTCATCGGTATACTTAGTGTGGTGGCAAACCTGTTCGGTGTGATTGGCGCCGTCAGTGGCACCGGGTTGCTGTTGACTGTCAGCATCACGTACCGCCTCTATGAAGAGATCGCAAGCCAGCAGATCATGGAGATGTATCCGTTCATGCGGACGTTCTTTGGCAAGGAATAATGGAGGGAATGGAGAGAATGGTCGGTAAAAAAGTCATCATCACCGGAGTTCCGGGCGTTGGAAAGACCACGGTTGTTACCGAGGCATTGAAAAAGCTCAAACAGGAAGGTATCGAATACCAGTCAATCAATTTCGGGACGTTTATGTTCGACGTCGCGAAAGCCGATGGCACCGTGAACGACAGGGACCAGATGCGCACGCTCGATCGCACGGTCCAGAAGCGCCTGCAGCAGCGTGCAGCACAGGAAATTGCCAAAATCCCGGGCAACGTTCTGATCGATACCCACGCATCCGTCAAGACGCCAAAAGGCTACCTTGCAGGGCTCCCCGAATGGGTGCTGCGCGAGATCATGCCGGACCTTATCGTGCTTGTAGAAACGGAGGACGACCAGATCCTGATGCGTCGGCTCTCTGATGACACGAGAAGCCGTGATAAGGAAGGCTCGAAAGCGATCGCAGAGCACCAGCAGTTCAACAGGGCAATCGCTGCGGCCTATTCAATGCTCACCGGCTGTACGATAAAAATGATCACCAATGCGGATTTCCTCCTCGATCGTGCAGCTGACGAGATGGCAGCTGTGCTCAGGTGAACTCATGGATTTTGGAAAAATCTGGAAAAAATACGGGCTGTACATCGCGCTCGCCTTCATGATGCTGATGATGTTCTCCTACAGCATCCAGTGGCTTCGTGTGGGCGTCGGGCAGAGTATTGATGTTGTATTTGGGCCTCTCGTCACTGAGTTCAGGATCCCATTCTTCATCGTGATCGTGATCCTTTCGGCAATCACTGGGCTATACTCTTCCATCATCCAGAAATACACCATTGATTATGAACGGATGGCCTCGTCACAGGAGCGGATGAAGGAGTTCCAGACGGAGTACCGCGAGGCGCAGCTCTCCCAGGACGAAAAACGGATCAAGAAGATGGAGGCAAAAAAGGACCGGGTGATGCGCGAGCAGCTTGAGATGTCCCAGCAGCAGTTCAAGCCCATGGCGTACATCCTCGTCCTGACAGTGCCGATTTTTTTCTGGCTTCTGTACCGGCTCGGGCAGATTCACAGTACGCTCAGCATGCCATACGACAGCATGATCATGATTACCCTCCCCTACGCCGGACCGCATAACCTGCCCGATCATGTCCTCTGGGTAATGCCGGCATGGATTATCTGGTACATGATCTGCTCCCTGACGATAAGCCAGGTGATCAGGAAGACCCTCAATATCGGGGGCATCTGATGCGGATCACCGTGAGCGGACTACCCGGCAGCGGCACCACGTCACTCTCACGGTATCTTGCAGAACGCCACGGGTTTGAGATGATCTCTGCCGGCGAAGTCTTCCGCCAGCTTGCCATCGAGCACAACCTCGGGCTTGCGGAGTTCGGGCGACTTGCAGAACAGAATGAGTCATTCGATAAAATGATTGATGCCCGCCAGAAAGAGATTGCGTCCCAACGGGACAACATTATTGCTGAGGGAAGACTATCCGGCTGGATGGTTGATAACGCCGATCTCAAGATCTGGCTCTTCGCGCCCATCAGCTGCCGTATCAAAAGGATCATTTCCCGTGACCAGGTTCCTGATGAAAAGACCGCGACAGAGATTACCGTTGAACGGGAACGGTGCGAGGCTGGGAGGTATCGCTCGTATTATAATATCGACATAAATGATCTCTCCTTCTATCATATGGTACTCAATTCAGAACACTGGGACATTGCGGAACTGGGGGCAATTGCTGATGCGGCAATTGCCGGGTTGATGAAGAAAACGGCGATAAAAAAATCCTGATGTTATTGCCTGTTATTCATAAAAGAGGGAATGAATTACCGGTAATCGTCAATTATCATCAGGATATCCGGTCCACAGGGTCGTGATACCATGGTACATAACGTCGAGGTTCGGTTGGTTGATGCATGGGACGCTGATGAGATTATTGAACTGTACCGCGCGGGTGGCTGGTGGAAGGAAGGTGCTGATCCTGCCGGTATCCGCGAGATAATCTGCAGAAGTTCTTTTTTTGCCGTGGCAGTAGATCTGACAACCGTCAGCGCAATTGGCATGGGGCGCGTCCTGTCCGATGGTGTTTCTGACGGGTATATCCAGGACCTCGTTGTGCTCCCGAGATACCGGAGGAGTGGAATCGGGCGCATGATTGTATCTGCACTGCTGGAGGCATGCAAGGCACGGGGTTTAGGGTGGATCTGCCTCATTGCCGAACCCGGCTCAGAACACTTCTATCTCCCGCTGGGATTCCATCGGATGAAAGGGTACATGCCCCTTCTCTATGACCGGGGGACGTAGATGCTCTCGATCGATGACTTCAACCCGGTTACGCTGGAGAACCGCTCCCTCTTTACCGATCATTATACAAAATACCCTCAGACACACAGCGACAACACCTTCACCAACATGGTGTGCTGGAACCATTATGCCCATTATCGGTATGCTGTTGTCAGGGACTCAATTATTCTGTCAAGCACAATAGACGGAGTGACACGGTTCCGTCCCCCTGTTGGTCACCATGATCCGCGACTTCTCAAAGAAGTCATCAGGCTCGCCTATCAGGAGGCTGATACAGAACCAGTAGTGCTTATCGATCCTCCTACGTCCTCGTGGATACACTCTCTTTGCCCGGTGGTGCATATGGTCCCTGACCGGAACCATTTCGAGTATGTGTACCGGGCAGAGGATCTTGCCGACCTGTCCGGTGGAAGTTATCTCAATCTCCGTCGGCAGCTCAACAGGTTCAGGAAAAACTGTGCATATGCAGTCGAACCCATAATGGCGGCGAACCAGGATGAAGTGAAAGAGTTCCTTGTCAAGTGGTGTGAATGGAAAGGGTGTGAGGACGATCTCGTGCTAGCCCATGAAAAGGAAGCGATCTTTTATGCCGTCGATCATTTCGTTGAACTGGAACTTTTCGGTCTTGTTATCCGGGTCGACCGGAATATCGGTGCAATGTCGTTGTTTGAACCGCTCAATAGGCATACCGCACTTGTGCATTTTGAAAAGGGACTTCCGGACTGTGAAGGGATCTACAAGGCGATTAATGCCGAGACGGCAAAAGTGATCTCGAAGGAATACACGTATATCAACCGTGAAAGTGATCTTGGCGTTCCCGGTCTCCGTGAGGCAAAGATGCGGTACCATCCCCACCATATGGTTGAGGTATTTTCTATAACCCGGTGAATCACCTTTTTACACAGAACAAGGATGTTATCATGTGGTAAAAGAACGACAGGTGGCGTCTTTGCAGTATCTTTGCCAAGCGAATTTTAAAAAGTAATCAGATGAGCAATTTGATCCCGGAGAAGATGATCCTGACCGCAATGGCCGCAACGAGCATACCAAGCACCTTCCCCATGATATCAGTCACCACATCACCGAGAATCCGCTGTATGTCAGCCGCGAAATAAAGAACCAGCCACGTCGCCATGAGGCAGAGTGTGATTGCAATAAACGGAATGAAAATCCCGTAGCTGTTCGCAAGAAGCATCACCGTGGTGATCGTCCCCGGTCCGCAGAGAAGTGGTGTCCCGATTATTACCCCTGCGGCTGTGGTCGAATGTTCTTTGCTGCGTCCGAAATCGATACCCAGAGCCTCCTGCATTCCGAGGATAAAGAGGAGGATACCGCCGGCGATCTGGAAACTTGCCAGGTTCAGTCCGAGGATAGTGAAGATCATGGTATTGAAGAAAAGAAAGAGATACATGAGCCCGCCGGCGACTGCAACCGCAATGAATGCCTGCCGGTGGATCTCCACCGTTGTCTTGCCTTTTGTCATTGCGGCAAAAACAGGGACACTGAGGAGCGGATCGAGTATGATGAAGAGCGCAGCAAAAGCGTAAAGGATTCCGGAAAGAAGTTCCTGCATAATCTGTGGTGAATTTTTATTTGTCTCACAAATAAAAAAAGATGCTCCCCTCTTATTTTTTTACACGATGCGTACTATGGTGCAGGTAAGAATACTCTGCGACAGTATTACACAATAAAGTAAACCACCAGTATTACCGTAGTTGATATTATCCCGACAGCAGAGACAATACGGCGATTCCATGAAGGATCAAGCACCCATGCGGTCATACAGAAAAAGATGTACGGTATCAGGGTGGTAATTACCGAGATGCTGGCGAGCTGGTCAAAACGGTTAGAAAAAAGGAGCAGGGTTCCGCTTATGGCACAACCCGCAATGAGTGCCATCATGGGTGTCCCGCGCAGTGAAAGGTTACGAAATAGAGGGACGGAACATTTCACCGCAACATTCTGGAGCACACGGGACGTCCCGACGATGTATGCATTCAGGGCGGATAGCATGGCCACAATACCCACACAGGCAATAAGCGGTCCGGAATGTGCAAAAATAAGACCCGATGCCGTTGCTATTGGGGCAGGGGACCGGGCAAGGGCACCGGAACCCACGCTGCCGATAAGGGAGATGTTCAGGACGATATAGACCGAAACCACAATGACCATAACGAGGAGCAGGGATCTGCTGATCAGGCGAATATCCTTTGTCTCCTCAACAGGGATCGCACTGATCTCAAACCCGGTGTAAGGCCAGTAGACGATGATGATGGTTGCAAGCAGCGCCCCCGCACTCAGCGGCGTTTCTTGGACAAAATTTTCGAAATGCACGAACGGGAGGAGAAACAGGGCAATCAATACTAACGGGACGATCTTGATCATCGTAAGGATGTTTTCCGTCATCCCGGAAAGGGAAATCCCGATAATATTGATGAGGCAGAAGCATGTGAGGATCGCAATTTCGATTATGATAACGTGACTGATGCTGAAATATGTTATGTACTGGCCAATGCCGGATGCAATGGTGGCCACACCAAAAATCGAAGAGACGAGATAAAGAATCATGACAGGGACCGCGATTTTCATTCCGAAAACGGATTCAATCATGGAAAAAAAACCGCCTGTCTGCGTAAAATGTGTTGAGACATATGCAAGGGAAAGAAGTACTGATGAGGCGGAAACAGCAACAATAACCCATGCAATGAGAGAAGCCGGCCCTGCAATCCCTGCAGCAATACCGGGGACAACAAAGATCCCCGAGCCAATCGTACCTCCTACGCCAAGACTAACCAGTTCAAAAAGGCCCAGCCCCCGTCTATAGCCCGGTTCCTCTGCCATCAACTGCTCACGCTAGATCTGTCTTTTTGTCAGATATACTCTACTTGCCGTCCCTGTCTGTATCTTCATGTGAAATAAGATCTTCAGAACAAGCCAATTCTTCTTTTTTTTAAATTGTTTCAATCATAACACATATTATGGTGGAATCGCCATCTTCCATACAGAGGCTCTGGTGGGGGATTCATCACCCGCGTGAAGAGCTGAAATGATGGAGATGTGCAATGGCAAAAGCAGTCGCAAAAGCGAAAAAGACACCTTTCTTAGCAACAAAGAGTGTCCGGTCGAAAGCAACAGCGGCAAAGACCCGGAAAGCAAAGGTACCGGTTATCCGTCGGTATAAGTGCCTGTACTGTAACTATATTTATTCACCGCTGCGTGGTGAACCGCACAACGGGATCCCTGAGGGCACGGAGTTTGAGGACCTCCCTGAAACGTATGTCTGTCCTATCTGTGGCATGGAGGGTAAGGGAAAGATTGGCAAATGGGGATTTGAAGAGTGGCTCCCGACAAAGTACATGTGCTCGATCTGCGGTTATATTTATGACGAGGCACGGGGAGAACCCCACCACGGGATCAAACCTGGTACGAAATTCGATGACCTGCCGGATGATTACCGGTGTCCTATCTGCGCACTTGATCCAAAGCTCACAAAGTTCTACGGAAAGGTCCTCAAGCAGGGCTTTGACCCGATTGACCTTCCATAATCAATCCAAACAGTCCACTATCCACTTTTTTGAACCTGATATCAAGATACAAAAAAGACCCGAAAAACGTCCGTGTTACGATATATGGAGGACGGGTAAAAAACGATCCGGTGTTTTTGACGTTAACTAATTAAAAAAAAATTAGATGAGTTTGAAGATGGGGTGGTTTTCTGCCTTCACATCGACCCCGATCGAACGCATCGCTTCGAGAGTAACAATGTCCATGTATGCCTGTGCGGTGATCATCGGCTCGACGTTCTCGATCGGGCCGTACATGATCAGGTTCGCACCGAGTGTGCTCGCGATCAGGTTGCACCCGATATCCGGGGCGGACCATGCTGCCTGTTTGATACCCTCCATGCCACCCAGGTAGTGGTGTGACATCTGCTCGAGGAGGAGGGGTTTGTCCTTGTATCCTGCTTCAAGTACTGAGGGGGTTTTGCTCGTCCCCTTCCAGCGCTTGAGCCAGGTCCAGGCAACGGTCATGTTGTGGTAGGCACCACCGGTTGGATACCCGAAGATCGCCTTGCAGGCAAGTATCTCACGGTATGATCCCCCGGACCCAAGACCCAGTGGCGTTGCAGCGGTATCGAGAATCGGCCGCGTAATGCCGCAGTCTTCTGAAATTGGGATCATGCCCTTCTTCTGCCCTGCAACACCTCCCTCGATAAGCACTTTCTGCCTCCCGGGTACCGATGGATCCGCAGGGTTGAAGGCGAGGACGATTGACGCATCCACATCACTGTTTTTAAGGACTTCAATCTCCTTGTCGCTGATTGACCCATTGATCGAGTTGTAGATACAACGGTGGGCGAGTCCGACCTCGGTCACCCACTTGGCTGTATCCATTCTGGCCTGAGGAGCTGAAGAGTCCAATAAGAATGCGGTCTTGTTGTCGATACTATCGAACCATGAGATATAGCTTTGAAAGGCTGGTCCATATTCCGCCATGATCTGGATAAAGTGCGGAATGCCGGTCAGGTCAGAGAGTTCCTGACAGCGGTTCCAGAGGGCTTCCGCCTTCGGTTTGTCGATCTTTCCCGTCTTCTCATCAAGCACAATCTCTTGTTTGTTGTAGAAGATTGAAGCAGCCAATACGGTCGGGTACTCGCCGGGCTGTCCACCAAGCTTGGTGCCGTTGAAGTCCCAGACGCTTTGTTCCTTTTCGAATTTGAACATTTCTTTTACACCTCCATTACATGAATGCCATCAATTTCTGGAGCAAAAACAACAGCATCACAAATACGGTTAATCCTGCAACGAGACCGTACAGTATGCCGATATCTCTCCCGATCTTTCTCCCAACACGCTGTGCCA
>CAIULN010000040.1 GCA_903900025.1 uncultured Methanomicrobiales archaeon
GCGCAAAGTTCCTTGGTGCAGCCGATGAGACACCAGAAGAAGCGGCAGAACGCCCGTTGATGGACGAGAGCATTCTTGGTGATATCCCGAAGCGTGAGGCGATCGATGCGATATTAAAAGAGATACAGGATGCAGTACCCCATGTTTCTGAGGATGAGCTGAAGGACACGAGCAAGCGCAGGCTGTCGGTGGATAAAGCAAAAGACGAACCGGTGCTGCCAACCTGATATTTTTTATTTTTTGTTATTACCTGCAGAATGGTTTTTTATTGATACGCCAAAAGAAGCATTACGGGGTCATCCATGCATCATCCCAATTTCAAGGACACGATCGCGGCCTCCCCGTACATCTTCACCATCGGCGTGGCGGGGGACAGCGGGTCCGGGAAGTCCACCTTCACCAGGGGTGTCCGGAGCATCTTTGGCGACGACCTGGTATCCACCATCACACTGGACGATTACCACAGCCTTGACAGGTCCGGCCGCCACGACCAGCGGATCACAGCATTGGATCCCCGGGCAAACCGTCTCGATCAGATGGAAAAGGATCTTGCGCTGCTCAAACGCGGTGTCCCCATCGAAAAACCGGTGTACAACCACACGACCGGAACGTTTGATCCCCCTGTAATCTTTCGCCCGCGGAAGATCCTGATACTGGAAGGGCTCCATACCTTGTTCACTCCCGCCCTCCGCCACTATCTCGATTTTTCGCTCTTTGTGGACCCGGTGCAGGGGGTCAAGTATGACTGGAAGATACGGCGGGACATGGTGACGCGTGGGTATTCGCGTGAGCAGGTGCTCGGGGAGATTGCACAGAGGGAACCGGATTACCAGAACTTTATCGCCCCCCAGAAGGAATTCGCCGATGCGGTGATCGGCATCGACTACTCCGAATACGGAAAACATCTCGGGCTTGAACGGAATGTCTACCGGATCACCCTGTCCCAGAGCAGGATGAAGCAGAACATCGAGAATATCGATCTCTCACTGGACCTGTACTCGATCCTCTCGCTTTCCCAGAGAAATTTCCTGCTCAAGTTTCTGACAAGCGAGCATGACGGCCACCGGATGGGAGAGCTGATCATGGATGGCGAGTTGAGTGAGCACGTGGTGAAAAAACTCGAACGCAGCATCGAGCAGCAGACACGTGTCCACCCCATCTCCATTTTTGCGAACAGGACATACGTGACAGCCGGTGACCTCGCCCAGCTGATCCTGTGCTGGCGGATCATCCACCGCCGCATCTTCATGGAGCGCAGGCAGTAAGCCGTTTTTTGTCCGCACCGGCTGCCCGGCACCGCTGTTTTTTGTGGAGTGAACGGACAAATGGCATGCAAACATCATTATGCATGACATACGATATACGGATGCGGGAAAATTACGCGAGGGGACGTGATGACCGGACACCAACCACTGCGGATACCACTCGATGTGCCCCCAAAGGCACAGGCAGCCTTTAAAGAGAATTTCAGGAGGATGACCATGGGCACCGGGCGCCTGATGCTCTTTGCCGGCGACCAGAAAGTCGAGCACCTCAACGACGACTTTGCCGGCCCGGGCATCCATCCCGATGACGGTGATCCCGAGCACCTCTTCCGGATCGCATCGGAAGGCAGGATCGGGGTCTTTGCCACCCAGATGGGGCTCCTCGCACAATGGGGCGAGGACTACCCCCAGGTCCCCTACCTTGTCAAACTGAACGGGAAAACCAACCTTCTCAAAACAAAAGATCGCGATCCGCTCAGCACCGCCTGGTATTCCGTGGAAGAGGTGGTCGCGTTCAAAAAACAGTCCGATCTCCTGGTGTACGGGGTCGGGTATACGGTCTATTTGGGCAGCGCTTATGAACACACGATGCTGCGTGAAGCAGCGCAGGTTGTGCGGCAGGCTCACGAAGAAGGCCTTGTCACGGTCATCTGGGTGTATCCCCGGGGTGCAGGCGTGAAGGATGAACGGGACCCCCACCTGATCGCCGGTGCCTGCGGCATTGCGGCATGTCTTGGCAGTGACTTTGTCAAGGTGAACGCCCCGAAAAAGGAGGGCGTCTCATCTGCGCTGCTTCTGAAGGAGGCAGTGCGTGCAGCGGGACGGACGCGGGTGGTCTGTGCCGGCGGGTCGGCGGAGGACCCGGCTGCGTTCCTTTCGGAGCTCCATGAACAGATCCACATCGGAGGGGCGTCAGGAAATGCGACCGGAAGAAACATCCACCAGCGGTCCCTTCCCGAAGCGATCCGGATGTGCAATGCAATCTCTGCACTGACCTTTGACCATGCAGATCTGGAAACCGCAATTGCCCTGAGTAAGGGCAAAAAACCGCCAACCGGGAAAGGATGACATGGTTTTGGGAATCGGCATCCTCACGGGAGGTGGCGACTGCCCGGGCCTGAACGGGCTGATCCGGGCAGTGGTGCGCAGCGGGCTGCCATACGGATACCGGACGCTGGGCATCCGGAACGGGTGGCAGGGGCTCATGAAAGGCGATGTTGAACTGCTCACTGACTCTTCGGTCTCCGGCATCATCTCCCGGGGCGGCACCATCCTGGGCACATCACGGACCGACCCGCTCAAAAACCCTGCGGATTTTACAAAGATCCAGAACACCTTAAAAAAATTTCAGATCGGTGCGCTTGTGGTGGCGGGCGGGGACGGGACCCTTGCCGCGGCGCACCAGGTCGCCGCCCGCGGCATCCCGATCGTCGGCGTACCCAAGACCATCGACAACGACATCCCGCAGACCGATATGACCATCGGGTTTGACACTGCCGTTTCCACCGTGACCGAAGCGATTGACCGGCTCCATACGACCGCAGAATCCCACCACCGGATCATGGTCGTCCAGGTCATGGGCCGAAAGGCCGGCTGGATCGCGCTCAAGGCAGGGATCGCCGGTGGGGCGGACGAGATCCTGATCCCCGAAGTGCATGTCACCATCGATGATGTGTGCCGGAATCTCAGGGCGCGGTACAAGGTGGGCAAACAGTTCTCCATCGTGGTCGTTGCTGAGGGGACGCCTCTTGAGGGGATCGGGGATTATCCCGTTTTTGAGGGTGAGCGGGATGAGTGCGGACACGAGAAATTTGTCGGTGCGGGAAACATCCTTGGCAGGGAACTGGAGCGGCGGCTCGGTATTGAGACGAGGGTGACGAACCTTGGCCACGTCCAGCGCGGCGGGACGCCCACGGCATTCGACCGGGTTCTCGCCACCCGGTTCGGAGTTGCGGCTGTCGAACAGATCCGGGCGGGCAACGTCAGCACGATGGTGGCATTGCAGAGCGCCCATATTGTAACAGTCCCGTTATCATCCGTCTTCCACCGGCAAAAGCTGGTGGACCCTGAGCTCTATGCACTCGCAAGGACGGTAATGGGTGGCAAACGATAAAAAGGATACAAAACGGCGGCATTGCACAACACTTCCTGTGAAGCAGTGTACTACGTGTTTTTTACATGTGCAATAAAACCGGCAGGGTGAACACCGTCACAAGTACAAAGAGCATGATGAAACTCACGGCGCTCACCACATGGTCTGCATATTTTGTAAACCCGCTGCGTTCCATCACCCTGTCTACACCTTCCTTGAGTATGTAGCCGCCATCAAGGGGGATGATAGGCAGTGCGTTGCACAGGCCGACCGCGATATTGAACCATGCGCACCAGAACAGGATCTGGACTGCTGACCAGTACTGAGGGAACGGGACATTCCACGCAGTGGTATCAATTGTGTCGTTGATCAGGATCATGAAATTCTGCCATTGTACCGGGTCGAGGATAATCTCTATGGGGACCGCCATCATAAAAAAAACACCCGTGGGATTTCCAAGGCGGTCAAAAAAGCCTTTTACTGCCGGTGCATCATAGTATGCGACGCCCATGAACCCGCTGGTCCGTTCACCAAATGGATCGGGCCATCGGATTAACAGCAGGGAATATGTTGACCTTTTTTGGTCTTTTTCGATTTCCAGTGTCACCTTATCGCCGGGCCGTGTCCCGTTGAGAATTGTTCCGACATCATCGCGGGTCGCAACATCTATTCCGTTGACACTCCGGACGATGGAATCGGGGGGAATTCCGGCAACAGCGGCGGGATAGTCCGAATAGACAGATTTTATCAGCGGGATCTGTACGGGTATCGCCATGCCAAGGAGGAAAAACAGGAGTCCGAAACATATCAGTCCGACAACAATATTGTTGGTGATCCCTGCCCCCAGCATCCGGATTTTTGAAACGCCTTTTGTCTTTTCAAAATCCTCCTCTTCAGGTTCGACAAACGCACCGATGGGGATGACAAGGATGAGAATCCCAATAAATTTCAATTTAATTTTTTCTACCCTTGAGAGGATGGCATGACCGAATTCATGGATGATGAGGGTCAGCACAAACGCAAACCATACAGCAAATGTAAACGGGATAAACTGGTTGAGTCCGGGGATGGCAAAGATATTCCGGATATCATTTACTGCTGTGGGGGGAGGTTGCACGACAATATTGTACTGAAGAGAGTACAGGAGCATGACAACCATCGCAACGGATACCATAACGACAAGGATAACGCCAAGAGTACCGTATAACCTGAGAAATGTGTGATAATTGGTAAACCGATCAAAAAATCCCACTCTGCGGCTTCTGATTGCCAAGATTGGACCGTAAAAGGTGATGCGATCCTCCCACAACTTGTATGTGTGGATATAATACGCTATCAATGTGTAAATTGCGACGCAAACAAGGAGGGGGACCATCCAGTCCATTCATAATTCATGGTATGGCGGATGAGATAAAACAATGTCCCGTTGCAGTCTCACCTGAAAAGTCAAAGGGAGGATCTCATACAAATTCCGAAAGGCTGCTCTGCGGCATCTTGGAGAGCATTGTGCTCACGGTCTTCCAGCTCTTCCGGGCGCATGCGGGCGGCTGGTGATGCTCCCTGATGTAGGAGAAGAGAAATGCGATTGTCACCGGATCCGACGGATATCCGCTCCCGATATCCCCGTACGTTTGGGACAACTGCCGCACTTCGCGGTCCCGCACCACCTTGGCTACGATGCTCGCAGCGGAAACAATTTTGTAGGTCCGGTCGGCATGGTGTTCCGATACAATCTCGCACCCCTTTTTTTTAAGGTTCTCCTCTACCATCCGGGCATAGCGCTCCGGGTTCACATCGCACGCGTCCACATAGGCGATGGCAGGCTGGAGCCTGCTGATGACTGCAGCGTGCGCCCGTGCAACGCACATGTTCATTGAGACCTCCTTGCGGCATGCATCGATCTCTTCTGCGGGAATGATGACCGTGGCAATGCTGCACCGCTCTTGAATCAGCCCGAACAGGTGGTCGCGTTTCCCGAAAGAGAGCAGTTTGGAATCTTTTACCTCAAGGTCAGAAAACAGATCATCAGAGGAAGCACCTACCGCCGCGACCACCATCGGCCCGAGCACCGAACCCTTGCCGGCTTCATCAACCCCACAGATCACAGATCATGATTCATACGCAAATTATTTCAATGGCGGTGATGGTAACCGGTCGGCATGTACATCATCATCGTGGGTCCGGGCGGTATCGGGAGATGCCTTGTCGGGCAGGCCGGTCGAGCACAGCAACAATGTCGTTGTCATTGACCAGGACGAAGCGCGATGCGGCGATATCCCCGGGCACCACGATGTGCTGGCAATCACCGGCAATGCGACCGACAAGTCAGTCCTTGAGGAAGCGGGGATCGACCATGCCGACGCATTCGTGGCAATGACGAGCGATGATGCCGTGAACCTGATGGCCTGCTGGCTCGAAAAAGAGGTTCCGCGTGCCCAGGATCGTCGCGATCATCAACCAGCCGGCCCATTCGGAATTTTTCAAGGAAGTGGGTGTTCGGATCAGCGAGAACCCGGATGAACCGGTTGCCTCGCGGCTGTACTACTGGGCAAAGAACCTGCAACTCCAGCAGCCCGCCCGGATCCCCGGAGGGTCAATCTTTGAGATCGTTGCAAAAAAGGGTCCCCCCATTCTCGGTCACGAGATCCGGGAACTCAAGGTAAAGGATTTTGTCTTTATTCTGATCCGGCGCGAGAGCGGCGACCTCATCGTCCCGAGCGGCAATGTTACCGTGCAGGCCGGCGATACATTTGCCGTATTTACCAAAAAAGAGGCAGAGGAAGACTGCCTGCGGCTGTTAAACCAACAACTCAAGACATCAACGTAACGATACGGCAAGTGCGCCCAGTTCCAGAACCAGTTTCGGGTTCACCTTCATCAGTTCCTTTATGAGGGTGAATGTGGAGAACTCGGTGAGGTTCAGTTTTGAGGCCGAGCGGATGATCGCATTCAGTTTTTCATCGGAGAGCTTGATCAGGTATTCCTTGATATGGTAGTTACGCTCAATGGACTTCCCGATTTTTGAGCTGCGCCATCCGGCATCATATGCTGATAAGGCTTTTTTTTGGCAATTGCCCTTTGCAATGCAGTCCGCCGCCACATCAGCAGCGAGCCGGCCGGTGAACATCGCGTTGTAGATCCCGCCACCGGTCAGGGGGTCAACCACCCGCGCTGCATCACCGGCGATGATGAGCCCGTCAGCCACCGTGCATCCCAGAGGGCGGCAGACCGAGACGCCGCCGACAATGAACTCAATCGGTTTTCCTTTCGGGAATGTTCTGTGCACGAATTTGTCGAGATAGTCCTTTGCACGGTGCCCGCTGCCGCTCTTCTTTCCGGAGATCCCGACCCCGACGTTTGCCGATCGCTCGCCTTTGGGGAAGACCCAGAGGTAGCCTTCGGGGGCGATCTCGTTGCCGAGGTAGAAGACGGTCGCATGCGGGTCGATGTCGATGCCGGTGAGCACGTACTGGGCTGAACTCATGATCTCGCTGACAGGCACCGTGGTATCAATCCCGCACCAGCGGGCAAATTTGGATTCGACACCGTCTGCGGCAACCACCACGTCAGCGGTCACGTCCGATACCGTGCCGCAGTACTCGAGCCGTGCACCCTTCACGACCCCGTCCTCCATGATGGGTGCCGCCGCCCGTGTCTTGACCGAGACGTCCGACCCTGCCTCTGCCGCCTGCCACACGAGTTCGCGGTCAAAGATCTTGCGGTCAAGGATGTAGCCCACCTTGTTGCCCGCAAACCCGGACTCGAGTTTCATGACGGTGCCATCGGGTGCAACGATTGCTGCCCCGGTCATCTCTGCCGAGATCCACCGCTCATCGGGCTCGATGAACTCGGCGAGCGCTTCCTGCCCGATCCCCTCGGCACAGCGGACCGGCACTCCGATTGCCGGGCGCTTCTCGACAAGGCACACCGACAACCCTTTTTTTGCCGCGGTCCGCGCTGCAACCGCTCCCGCCGGACCGCCGCCAATCACGAGAAGGTCATAGTGTTTTTTCATTCACGACCTCCAGTGCCCCCAGCGGGCAGACCTTGGCGCAGATCCCGCAGCTCGTGCAGCTCTTCTCGACGCAGAGATAGGCATCGATCAGTTCAAGGGACCCTTCCGGGCAGACCGAAACGCAGCACCCGCAATACCCGCAGATATCCCGATGTACGTTGAGCATTGAGTGATCATGTTGGAGTGCGGTTTCATTAATCTTTACGCATTGAGAAGAGAAACTCCCGCGCAGTGCCGGATTATTCAGTACGAGAACGTGCCGTATTTCCCGCCGCCACCGGGATGCAGGGTGACCCTGCCGGTCCGCAGGGCTTCGATTGCGTCCCCGACTCCCGTGTTCACGGTCCGGATCTCGTGTACCGGGGCAGTGACGAGCACCCGGATCTCGTTTTCAAACGCGGTGATGAACGAATCATACACGGCACGGCACTTCCTTGTGTAGGGCGACGATGTCCCTTCCACGGTCTGGATGATCTGCCCGAGCGGGACGATGTGGAAGTAGGGCGGGCGGGTGCCGGGCTCACCGACCGACAGTTCCCGTGCCCGGTCGTATACGCCTTTTTTTATGATGCCCCCGTCATGCGGGCACCGCCAGTGGTGGTGTACCGCTTCCTCGGCGGGATACTGGGTGAAGCACCGGACGCAGGCGGTGCGGTTGTATTTCCCCTCTTCCGGGAAAAAACCGGCGTTCATTTCGATCGCTCCCTTCCGGATGCAGCCGAGCACGCTTTTCACCGTACGGTCGTTGAGCCGGAGCTGGTTGAACTCCCGGGCAAACTTCTCCGGTGCCGGGCTGTGGGCGTCAGAGTTTGTGAGGAACGGGACGGCGGAGAGCTCGGGGATCGCAGCGCCATAACTGCTGTCGGCCGAGAGCCCGAGTTCCAAAAAATCGATCGGTTCGGAACCATAGCAGGCAGAAACGGAATCGAAGTATGCATACATCGCCGTCCATGGCGTAAACGCGTGGGCAGGGCCGACCAGCCCGCCGGTTTCATGGACAATCCGGGCGATGGATTCACCCGGGAGGTAGACATGCGGCCTTCCGACGGATGCAAGGCTCCTGCTGTGGGCAGCGAACCGTTCGCGGAGTTCATCGAACTGCGCAAAGTCCTGTGCAATGATGAGGTGGTGGACACGGGACTGGTCTTCCACTTCGGCGGTCGGCACAACCACGATGCCGGCACCGTTCTCCAGAAACGGGCGCCATGCCTGCTGCCATGCGGGGTGCAGTGCGTCGCCGGTCCCCAGTACTGCGATCCCTTTTTTTACGCAGGACGGGATCAGGTGCTCCGGTGTCATTTTGCGGGAGACCGCGATCGCATACGGGGAGTGAATGTGCAGGTCGGCGTTCGCGAGCATGGGGTTCTCTGAATAGTACAGGGTTCTGGTATGTAATTAATCCGCAGTCCTGCGGGTTCCTTCCCGGTTCCATGAAAAAAAAAATTCGCAGGGGGTTTTTTCACGATCTCCGGATCTTTTTAAAAAACGTTATTTTTATTGCTTTTCCGTGCATTTCCTTTTTTATGAGTAATTTTGGGATCGTTTGCCGTTGCGTTCCGGTCCTTCTCCTGCTGTTTCTTTTCCTGCCGGGAGTATCCGGATGGACGTTAAAGGACATATCAATCACTCCCGCCCAGGGGCCGGTTGCACCCCAGACACCCGTAATGGTGTCGTACTCCATTTATATGGATTCATGGATAACGGGGACGACGTTTGAAAATGACGATACGCTGGATATGTATACTGACCTTGAAAATGCCCGCTGGATTGTCACGCTCACTGATACCGAAGAAGGCCGCCCGCCTGTGACAACGATCCTTGCCGACAAGAACGGGGCCCGGGCACGGATCGATGGCTGGACCCTGAGTTACACGAGCAAGCAGCTCACGATGAAGGTCAGGCTGCAGGGGGTTGCCCCCAACGTGAGCGGGACGGAGGATAAGATCATGTTCCGGGTCCAGGAACTGGGTCCCGATACCAAGACCATAGGAGGCACCGTAACGACAAAAAAATACCAGGTTTCTGTCCCCACCCCCATTCCCACAACCCAACTACGGACGCAGACTCTGGCACCGGCAGCGAGTCCTGCGGTCCGGAATACTCCGGCAGCGACAGCTGCTCCCACGCGAAAACAGACCTATACCCCGGGCCCGGGGCTGCCGGAAATCTGTGGCATGCTTGCAGTCGCGGCAATCATCGCAATGAAAAAGAAATAGATAGCGGCCGGGCAGGGTGTGAATAAAAAAAATTGATCGCGGTTGAAAAATTCATTGCGGCTGGGGTTGATGAGTCAGCAGATTTTTCGATTCTAAAAAAGGGAAAAATATTTTTTTTTAGGCCGGTCGTTTTTTTTTTTGTTGATGAATAGCAATGTACCGGAAAGATCCAAACTATCGTAAAAATTTTTTTTTTAAATTTTTTTTGCGGCACATCAAAAAAATCCGGAAAAAACTTCCCGGTTGTCCGGTGATTTTTTCCTGCGAGAATGCCACGAGAAATATACGGGGGAGGCAGGAATCTTCTGATCGCCAGACCAGGTTAAAAGGGGTATTTACGGCTGTATTGCGGGTATTTTTCCAAAATAACCGTTTTAAACCCCACTTTTCAAAAGAGCCCCACAGCATGCTTCCAGCGGCTTCCGGCACCCTCCTATGGGATAAAATATGGGGCAAAAAAGAGGGCTGTTAAAAGCCCGCTAAAGAGCAACTTTTTCCTTTGATTATAACGGTTATTTTTAAAAAATAAGCGATTATTGAAGAGATAAAAGTGGCGGTGAACACATCCCTCTGTCGAAAACGGGTTCGACGGTAAAAAGAGGCGATCGGAGCCCGAATCGGGCTTATTTTCCAATTGTAGGAATGCCTTTCGGTGGAGATCGGTAATGCCTCCCATCTGACGCGAGTGGTGGGACGGGTCAGTGACCTGTGACAGGTCTGCGACCCGTCACGGGTACCGGACCCGGACAGGGATCTGGAAAGATGCCTGCGGCGTTGGATGTGCACTAATATATAGGAGGGTTATTGCGAGGGTTTTCCGGTCCTGAATACCAGTCAATTAGTCCGCTGCGTGAGCGAGTATCTACGGGGGCGATGGCGGTGGGGGAAGGGTAGATAGCAAGAGTTCGTACCAATCTTTTTAAAAATTTTCAATGGTTTTAAAAATTTTCATGGAATTTTTTACAGAATTTTTAAATTTTTCCGGATTTTTTTTAAAAATTTTTTGTAAAGATTTTAATTTCTCCAAAATTTTTTTGAGAAGTTTTTAAAACTCAAAAAATTTTTTTATAAAATTTATTTTCATTCTTAATTTTTTTTGAAAAATTTTCGAATTTTAAAATTTTTTTGTGTCTGGAATTTTTTTTTAAAAAATTTTTTTATCCTGTGTCTCCCAGGCTCAGTAGTTAAGCTTATAAGTAATCAGTTAAAAATACGAAACTATCTATTAATAATTGACAGGAGGTAAAAAATGGGGAAAATCAAAGAGGAAATCAAAATGGCAGACAAACTGTCCCGCGAGGAGTTCCGGCAACAAATCATCTTTAAGGCAGATTTGAATAAACAGTTCAAGCAAGTATTATTAAAGGATCCGAAGCAAGCAATCGGACAATTGGGATTGAAGATTCTTCCAGATGTGGAACTTAAAGTCGTGGAGGAATCTGCTAATGTTATCTACTTGGTATTACCCCAAAAACTGAAGGACCGTGCGGCAGGGAGTGTTGGATGCGATGGTGTAGGGGGCTGCGGATTCTGCGAGTGTAAAAGCAATATTAGATATTAACCCTTATTTGATATCCAGCGGCGTTCCTTTCTTTTGGCTCAGTAGTTACCCGTATAGGTAATCAGTTAGAAATATGAAACCATCTATTTATAATTTTGTCTGGTCAACCGATGATCCAGAAAAGGTAATAGTCTTTAACAGTCTTACTACGGCACTGGCCGAAGTGAGGAAGACCCATATAGATTTATTGAACCTTTCTCAGTTTGATTATGTTCTCTTGCCAGAAAACAAAAGGCAGTACGTTGATGAGCTACGAAAGGGAGGATTCGTCGTTGACGACACTGCTGATGAGCTGAGAATGGTCAAATTTGCCTATAACAGTGATAAGTATGACAGCGCGATGGTCAGATTGGTTATCGCTCCCACTTTAGCGTGCAATTTTGCCTGCACCTATTGCTTCGAACAATTAGATAAAAGCCAGAGCAGGAAGGGTGGTCAAAATGTTTTCATGCCCGACGATATAAAGCAGGATTTACTGAAATATATTGAAAAGGTAGTAAAGACGAAAAAAGATGTATTTGTAACTTGGTATGGCGGGGAGCCACTCTTGGCAAAAGAAACTATTTTTGATTTATCGCAGAAGATAATTGCCATTACAGAAGAGAATAAGGTTGGATACTCTGCTGGCATAATTACTAACGGCTACCTACTTTCGAAAGATTCTGGCATCGTGCAGAAGCTTAAGAAGAACAGAATTAAGTTTATCCATATTACCCTGGACGGACCTCGCGAAGTGCATAACAGCCGCAGAATGCTTAAAGGGAACAACGGCCCAACATTCGACCGGATTCTTGAAGGGATTAAACTTCTGAAGGCAAACAACATTGAGATATATATTCGCATAAATATTGACCTCTCCAATTTTGATAATATAAGCAGACTCCTGGATGTATTAGAGGACAACGACCTAAAGGACATATTCGTTTACTTGGGCCAGGTTATACCTTATACAGCGGGGTGTAAGTCGTATGAGAGCTCCTGTGTATTGACAGAAGAATTCTCGATAATAAACCAAGCTTTCTACGAAAACTTAAGACTGAGGGGATTTGAGTCAGGTAGAACGTCCTTTTATCCAAGAATTGCCCGTGCTTGCGATGCTAACCGGACGAATGCTTTTGTGCTTGATCCCGATGGGGACATGTACAAGTGCTGGACAGAAATAGGTAACAAGACTGCGAGCATCGGAAGAATTGGTGACTTGACACGACAAAACAAGGAGGAGGGAATCCTCGAGATTCAGTGGCTGACTTGGGAGCCATTCGAGTATTCTGACTGCGTAGAGTGCAAGATGCTCCCTATCTGTATGGGAGGTTGCGCCCACCAAGCCATGTTCATTAACAAGGACCGACCCGAATGCAAGGAATGGAAATACGGTCTAGAACATTACGTTCGGACTAGGTTTTCCTGTGAGAAGATTCTGAGAGCAGCCATCGATAAGTCTTGCTGATGTGGCCGAAAAACGATTGCAAGGAAAATTGGATCAATTGATTTTACAGATTCAGCGGCTATCTTAGGTTCCTACAACACCTCTATTTAATATAATCAAATTTCAAATTAATGAAATTACTCTTATTTATTCTCCCCCTTAAGGAGTAACATTTTGCAGGATTACTGCTAACCCAAACATGAGTACGAGCAATCTCGTTAACAATAAATAAAAACTTCGTTTTCAAAAAAAATTTCGCTTAAAAAATTTCCAGAGAAACCCTACCCGATATAACTCAATTCGTCGTTGCTCTGGATCTTCTCGCCCTCAATCAGTCCCTCGATCATGCGCTCCATCTCCGCGGCCCGGTCGTTGAGCTGGGTCGGGTCGACCGTCACGTTCAGGAGGCTGCAGATGACGGAAAGGACGCTGGTGGCGCTCCGGGGGTCGACGAGGTAGCCGCTCGTCTCGCCCATGAGGCAGACGGCATCAATGCCCCGCAGGGCGCCAAGCCCGAGGAGAAGTCCTGCTGCACCGACAATGCCGCCGCCGGGCTCGTCACGCAGATGCTGGAATCCATCTCTGACCTGAAAGCCAGAAATGGATTTCGAGAAGAACTCATCAGAGTTCTTCGCTGGCTGAACAATAGCGGTCTTCTGCCCATAAGGGCGAAGACTGCTTTGAGAGGAAATCGTCCGATTTCTTCGAGGAAATTGCAGGACGCCAAGCTCGATCACGACAAGACACTGCTTCAGCGGCAGGTTGAGGCGACGGATGCGACGATTGATAAGCTGGTGTACGAGCTCTACGGGCTGACGGAGGAGGAGATTGCGATAGTGGAGGGCAGGAATAATAAACAAATTTAGGCTTTTATAGAAATATTTGAAAATAGTAATTAGAACGTCCTTGATTTCGCTATAAATAATGCGTTGATATTTTCAACTACCATATTTAATATCCCGATAACCGGGCCTGGTGGGTAAATAGATTGATCTTCTGGATGAGATGCGATATTTCTAAGTTCACGTAATTTATGCCACCGTAACTTTTCCCGTTCATTCAATATTTCTTTATCAAATAAAAAGTTGATTTTCTTTTCAAAATCTTCCTTTACCAATCGAGAATTAATAAGTTTACAACGGAAAGTAATCGCTGCCTCACCAACTCTGAATAATTGCTCGCACGCAAGGGTGAATAATGGATAGAAGAAGTACCCATAGATTAAAGCACCGCGAGCTACCTCAAACAGCTTTCTTACTTCAACAGGAACATCTTCATTGAGATGAGGCTGAAGTATCATATCTAAATACATTTCACCTTTTTTGATATCGTCATCTTGCATTTCAGGAGGTAATAGTAGGAATGATATGGAAATCCTGTCAGGCTTCAGCCAATTGTCTTTTGTTATTGGTTTGTATCCCAGATCCTGCATAATCTATCCTATCCTATGCACTGCTATAAAGTACAAGGGTAAGTCGGTAAATTTTATAGGAGTAAATTGATCCAACGGACAAACAGATCGATATGCTGGTGTACGAGTTGTACGGGCTGACGAAGGAGGAAATTGCAATTGTGGAGGGCAGACAATAATCTCACCCAAGGAAAAACCTCCGCCCACAGTTATTTTCACCCCACGGCAACACACTATAATAGGCCAAACATCCGGCTAAGACTAAGTAAGGCGGTGTTGTGAGGGTGGTGAACGATGAGCGATAAACCAGTTCCGGAGCCGGTAACTCGTTCTCAGATCCTTTTCTACCAGTCCGAAGACGGGACAAGCCGCATTGAGGTGCGGCTCGAAGAAGGAACCGTCTGGTTATCACAGGCCCTGATCGCGGAGTTGTACCAGATTACAAAACAGACGACCGGTCACCATATCCGGAATATTTTTGACGAAAAGGAACTCTCGCCGGAGGCAACTGTAAGACAATATCTTACAGTTCAAAGCGAGGGATCAAGAACCGTCCAGCGCTCCATCGAATATTACAACCTCGACATGATCCTCGCCATCGGCTACCGCGTCCGCTCCCACCGGGGCACGCAGTTCCGCAGGTGGGCGACCGAACGGTTGAGGGAATACCTCATCAAAGGATTTGTCCTTGACGATGAGCGGTTAAAGGAAGGGCGCAGCATCGGTGCGGATTACTTCGATGAACTGCTCGAACGCATCCGGGATATCCGGGCATCCGAGAAGCGGTTCTACCAGAAGATCAGGGATATCTACACACTCGCGATCGATTACGATCCGCTGGCAGAAACAACGCTCGGGTTTTTCAGGATCGTACAGAACAAACTGCATTGGGCAATCGCCGGCCATACTGCTGCGGAGATCATTGCAGAACGGGCTGACGCATCAAAACCGAATATGGGGCTCACTACCTGGAAAGGTGCCAAGGTGAGAAAGAGGGATGTTACCGTTGCGAAAAATTATCTTGACGAAACGGAGATCCGCCAGCTCAACCGCATCATAACCATGTATCTCGATTATGCAGAGATGCAGGCTGAACGAAAACAGCCCGTCTATATGATCGAATGGAAAGAGAAACTGGATGCATTCCTCCAGTTCAATGAGCGGGAAATTCTTGAGGATTCAGGGAAGGTATCAATGGAAATTGCACAGCGTCTCGCATTAGAAGAATACGAAAAATTTTCAATGCGTCGGCTCGCTGAAGATACTGCTGCTTCAGATACAGAATTTGAGAATATATCAAAAAAGATTGAACAAAAGAAACGTGATCTGAAGAAAATCTGTGATTGATCTGAACATGTCTGCACTTGTGATGCAAGCAGGAACTATGTGTCCTCTCCGCGATTAGCATTGTACAGAATACCGGCAGAAGAATAATCAACGGGCAAGGTATGGGAAATGAAATCAGATCTTGTCAAACGCCTCCACAAAAATTTTGAGGATTATGTCCATAAACAGGACCACGTAGAGTTCTGGTTCGCCCGTGATCTGCAGGTCCTGCTCGGCTATGCCGAATGTCGTAACTTCCTGAAGGTTATCGAAAACGCAAAGGAATCGTGTAAAATTTCAAACCACGCAATTTCAGACCATTTTGTTGATGCCGACAAAATGGTATCCCTCGGTTCCGGATCAGAGCGGGAGATAGAAGATATCCTTCTGACCCGGTATGCCTGTTACCTGATCGCCCAGAACGGTGATCCCCGCAAGGAAGAGATCGCGTTTGTGGAATCTGGGAGTGGGAAATGAAAATCTACATGGATGTCTGCTGCCTGTGCAGGCCATTCGATGATCAGACGAAGGGACGAATCCGTTTGGAGGTGACTGCAGTTCAGGAGATCTTCCGTCGCTGCGCGACGCAGGAATTCACCATGATTACCAGCGAAGCGATAACCGAAGAACTCTCAAAAATCCCGGACATAAAGAAACGGCTTCGGGTGGAGAAGATCGTATCAGTGGCAAAAGAACACATACTCATTGACGAAGGAATAATCTCGCGGATGCACGAGTTAATTGCGATGGACGGAGATGCGATGGACTCGCTCCACATTGCCTGTGCCGAACGAGCCGGCGCGGTGTTCCTCACTACTGATGATGATCTGATAACATTTTTTAAGTTGCACCAGACCATACAGGTACATATAGAAAACCCGGTCACCTGGTTAAAGGAGGAAAACAGATGAGCGTCAAAACATTACACCAGATCCAGCAGGAGGGACTTGACGTACTGGTTGAAAAACTTGGCCCGGATGATGCGATCCGGTTCCTCCAGATCTATGAACCGGGAAGCGGCGACTGGACAAAAGACCGGAAAAAATACCTGGAGAAAGACCCGGATAAAATTATCAAACGTATCATGGAACGAAGAAAAAAATTACCCGTTCCATGAACTCAATCTCCATTTTTTCCACAACAATTACTTCTCCATCTGCGCCCATCCACACCATCAACTTCTCCTTTCCTGAGGACAAAGCCCGCCACGATCGTATGGGTGCGCTCGTCACACAGATGCTGCAATCCATATCTACCCTGATGGCGAGAAATGGATTTCGAAAAGAACTCATCAGAGTTCTTCGATTACTGAACAATAGCGGTCTTCTGCCCATACGGGCGAAGACTGCTTTGAGAAGAAATCGTCCGATTTCTTCGGGGAAATTGCAGGACGCCAAAAGAAGAGCATGTGCATTCCCGTTCTGTTCTTTCTCACACTGCTCCCGCAACACTATCTCGCTGGGCTGGAAACGGCATAGCAGCCTAAAAAATAGACAAGTTATCAGGTATGAAATTTGAAACAGGTATCTATCAGAGAAACCCTACCCGATATAACTCAATTCGTCGTTGCTCTGGATCTTCTCGCCCTCAATCAGCCCCTCGATCATCCGCTCCATCTCCGCGGCCCGGTCGTTGAGCTGGGTCGGGTCGACCGTCACGTTCAGGAGGCTGCAGAGGACGGAAAGGACGCTGGTGGCGCTCCGGGGGTCGACGAGGTAGCCGCTCGTTTCGCCCATGAGGCAGACGGCATCGATGTTCCGCAGGGCGCCAAGCCCGAGCAGGAGCCCTGCCGCGCCGACAATGCCGCCGCCGGGCTCGTCCCGCTGGAAGACAACCCCTGCCGCCTCGAGCTCTTCGCGCAGTTCCGGCCGGTTGAGTGCCCCGAGCACCCGCGGTTCGTCGACAAAGTGCCCGACACCGAAACCGCCAAGCGTGTAGATCCGCTGGATGCCGAGCTCTGCGGCGATCTCGAGGTACTGGTCGGTGAGGATGTAGTGCCCTTCGTTGGAGGTGCTCTGGTAGTCGCCGACCAAAAAGACAACGTCCTGGTTCTCGGCATGGTACAGGTACAGTTCATTCCGTACCAGCCGGACAACCCCGTTCTCCTCGATGATGACATGGGGCGGGAAGTAGATGGAGTGGATCTCGGCAATCTTCTCGGCGCACAGCATGTGGATCATGTATTCCGCGACGAGCTTTCCCACCTGACCGATGCCCGGCAGCCCCTCGACCATCACAGGACTGAGAAGCTTCCGCTCCTTAAAACTGTCAAAAAACCGGACGCTGATGTCCTCGATCACCGCACCATCCTCCGGTACTTCCCGTACTTGTCTTCCGGTGAGAAACGAGCGGGGTGCGCTGTCACGGTCGGTGCACCGCAGGCAGGGCACGTCACCGAGAGCGTATACGTCCGGTCAACAGGACATCGCCGTATCCGCCCGGTCATTGGCTCTTCCCTGACTTGGGTTTTTTGACAAGGCTCCCCTCGCCGCCTGCCTTTTCCACGACCGCAATGGCGAGGTTCGCCGCCTTCTCGAGCGCTTTTTCTGCTTTCTTGTAATCCGGCGCAGTCACCTTGATCCGGTAGGTGGGGGCACCGAGGTAGAGGAGTTCGATATCGACATCCGCAATCTTGACCTCGGCACTTTTGAGCGCTTTTTTGATCACGGAGACCCCGTCCGGCTGCGTGCAGGTGAGGACAAGGTGGCCGGTCACATCGACTTTCGGGACTTTCACATTCTCGCGTGCCACCTGCATCAGTGCATCGCCCGCCTTCGTTGAGAGCCCGAGTTTTTGTATCACCGGTTCGCCTTCGATGACGATATCCTCAAAAACAGGATAGAGGGCGCCGTATAGTTCCAGGATCGCGTTCTCGATAGGCAGGGCAGGCTCATCGGCCGCTTTTGCGACAAAACCGATCCACTTTTTTGCCTTGCTCTCGTTCTTCCACTCGCGGATCTTCTCCCGCCGCTGGTGCTCGTTGACGTCTTTTAAGGAAAGATCGATATGCCCGCGGTTCCTGTCAACGTTGAGGACCTTGCAGACAATCTTCTGCCCTTCACGGATATGGTCGCGGATGTACTTGATCCAGCCGGTCGCAATCTCAGAGATGGGGATGAGGCCCTGCCGCCCGCCATATTCGTCCAGAGAAACGAACGCAACAAAATCTTTTACGTTCTCGACGGTGCAGACGACAAGTTCCGATTCCTGCGGCCACTCCCTGTCCTGCATATCGCCACAATCACTTGAGATCTGCTACGATCTCAGCCTTGAAATTCGCCTTCCCGCCGGTAGGGACTGCGAGCTCTTTTCCACAGACCACGCAGTTCACAACAGTACTTGCCTTCTCAAAGACAGTCTGTTCGTTCTCGCAGTCCGGACACTTCACTTTAAAAAACCTGCTCCGGTTCTCCCGAATCACACGTACCATGCACATTCACTCCGTCAGTTCAAACTTTGCAACCCGGTATCCTTTCCGGAGGTGCGCCTTCCCGCACTTGACGCAGCGGTAGCGCACGTTGATCTTCTTTGTCGGCTTGTCGCCGCCCGGCACCTTGGAGAACTTGCCCATGTTGCCCACCGTTCCCCGGCGCGCTTTCTGCCGGTCGATCCAGTGCAGACCCGTCGTCTTACCCTTCTTCACTTTCTCGACCTCGTGCACCTGATGAGTCCTGCAAAAGGGGCAGTACGTCTTGAATTTTGCTGGCATTTTCACAAAAATTACCCCGTTTATGGTATCGAATACCAATACTATTTACTAAGATTCATATTTAAGGCTATGTTGCGCTCGACAAGGACCTCCGCATTCCGCTCCGGCAGGGTCGCGATATCCCCTTTTTCGAGCTGGTAAATCCTCCCGTCAACCCCCATGAATGCGTCCATATCCGCAAGCACCCGGACGAGTGCATACGGGGGGGATAGTGGCGCAGGGGCTGGCGCTGCGGCAGGACCCGCTCCCTGGAAAAAAACCTGTTCCGGTGCATTGGCGGGAGCCGCCTCATGCCCGAGCGGGAGTGACTGGCGGATCTCTGCAAGAAGTGCCCCCTGACAGGTGCCAATCGCACTGGTGATCCGGTCGAACATCTCATGCTCGGGCGGGATCATCTTTTTTATCTCATCCCGTTCGATGTAATTTCCCTGCGCCTGGCTGTCGGCGAGGGAAAGGATCTTTTTTGTGCGGATGACAAAGAGGTCGTGGGCGGTTTCCCGGATGCTCAGGGTCTCCTCGATCCGTGCACGGGCTTCATCGGAGAACGGGTCATCAATTGCGTACACTTTTTCAAGGAGCGATGAGACGGCAGCGTGGGTCTTGGTGAATAGATCCTGCGGAATCAGTGTCAGCCGTGCCGTCTCACGCTCTGAGAGGAGCACCTTTCGCAGGTCATCAAGCCCCGCCATCTGTAAGCCTCACGCAATCTCCGCCATGCCGCGGCAGCAGAGAAAGACTGCCACTGCTTCGGGTACTGTAGTGATACCCTTTGCACACTGATAAGTGCTTCCGAGCATCGGCACCGTGATCGCATTCCGCAGGTCGAGCCTGACGTCACGCGTCCCGAACACCACTGCATCGACCAGGGGTTCGAATGCCGCAAGGTTCCGCGCCTCGATCTGCTGCACCTGCATCCCGCTCCCGCCATGTAATGAGGTGGGCATCCGGATCAGCCGTTTGGTGTCGGTGGTCACCGGTTCGTCGGCGAGTGCTGCCCGTGCAAGGAGCCGTTTTTTGAACTCGCCTTCTTCTGCCGATACGATCTCGGTGAGCCCCCGGAATTTTTTGAGCAGGTGGTGTGTCGGGGTGTGCGTAATCTCGGCGATGATGACCTCGCGCTGTTTCATGAGATCTTCGGCGATCACCTTCCCGATACCCCCGATGGTCGCAAGGTGGGCGAATGCCTCCTTGTGTGGGAGCGTCCCGAGCCACTGCAGGTACCCGGCCAGTGTTTCACGGTAGCGCATGTGCCAGCCGTTGTGCAATCCTGCGGATTTCGCGAGCATCGCAGCCGGATCGATCCCGATCCCGCAGACATAATCGATCATCTCGCGGCGCTCCGCGCTCCCCCACGAGCGGAATGCAATGTCCTTCACATGGAGGTGGTAGCCGCGGCCGCCGGAAAAGACAATCGCGATGGTCTTTGGATCGATGCCAAACTCGTCGGTCAGCATCAAAAGGAGTTTTTCTGTCTCCTCTTTTACGCGCCGGAGCATGATATCATAGGGTCCCCGCATGAGGTGATCAGCGTCGAGGTCGAAGATGAGATCCGCGCCCAGCCAGCGCTTGTCCTTCATCGTGGGGGCGTTTGGCTCCTCGTAGTAGGCGCTTGAGTAATAGGCGTGTGCGGGGACAAGGTTCCTGACATAATCGAAGAGCTCGTCCCTGCCGGCAAACCCGATGTGGCGGTGCATGTGGATCTCGGGGAAGCCGGGCGATAACAGGACAAAACCCCACTCCCGCTGTTCGATGGAGGGGGGGGCGACCAGCACGGCTTTTTTGTAATAGTCAGCAAAGCGCTGCCGGACAAATTCGAGCGTCGCCGGTTTCATCAGAGCTCCCTGATCATGTATGGCCCTGTCCGCACATATCCCTGCCTTTGGTAGTAGGGCCGGACACCAATGCCGCTCATGACGGCGATCCGGCGGCAACCTGCATCGCGTGCGATCCCTTCGGCGTGCGCGAGGAGCGCCTTTCCGTAACTCCGGTGCTGGTACTCGTCCTCCTCGCCGTATTTCCCGAGCGGCACGATGTGGCCGTACACATGGAGCTCACGCAGCAGGGCGGCTCCTTCCAGTTCCAGAGAAAAGACAGAAGAGGGAACCCGCAGGCGGGCAAACCCGATCAGCGAATCGCCGGATACCGCGGAGACAAAATGTTCCTGCCCCCCACAGCATTCGTACCGGAGTGACCCGATC
The DNA here is from genome assembly GCA_903900025.1 of uncultured Methanomicrobiales archaeon. Classification (GTDB taxonomy): domain Archaea; phylum Halobacteriota; class Methanomicrobia; order Methanomicrobiales; family Methanospirillaceae; genus MVRE01. The sequence goes on from CAIULN010000040.1 coordinate 21,220, forward strand.
TCGGGCTGTGCAATTGAGGGCAGGCGCCCAATCTCCCGGCACCGTATGCAGCGGCAGCGTTTCCCGGACTCGCGCAGCCGGTTCTGTGCAAGCTGGCGGAAGTTGGAGTGCCGCGACCCTGCAACGATCAGTTTTGCGGGAATGTCCCGCTGGATCCGCTGGAGCCGCGTGTACTCCGGGATCAGCGATTTTGCATACGCGATCAGGTCGATGAGGACGTCCTCGCTGTACGGGGCGTACCCGCCCCCCTGCCAGAGCGCCTCGATCCCGGAGCCGGGTGTGACGAGTGTCGGGTAAATCTTGAGAAAGTCCGGCCGGAAGCGGGGATCGGAAAAGATGGTTTCAAACATCGTGCGATCCGATGCAGGATCGGCGCCCGGAAGGTTCGGCATGACGTGAAAGCCGACTTTGAGCCCCGCGTCACGCAGCAGCCGGTTTGCCTCAACGGTATCGGCCACGGTGCAGCCCCGCCGGTTCACCTGCAGGATGCGGTCGTCCGTGTGCTGGACACCCAGCTCGACCTTGGTCACGCCCAGCCCGAGCATGCTCCCGATGTGCCCGCGCCGGCTCCAGTCGGGGCGGGTCTCGAACGTAATGGCAACGCAGCGGACATCCGCCCGTTCATTTGCAGCACTCACCTTTTCAAAATCAGGAACGGCTTCCCCTTCTGGTGATGTGGCGGGATACTCGTTCATTGCCTGGACACAACGGGAGACAAACCAGTGCTGGTACTCCGGAGGCCGGGCGGTCATCGTGCCCCCCATCACGATCAGCTCGGCCTTGTCCACGCGGTGACCGAGCAGCTCGAACTGCGCAAGGCGTGCCTGCACCTGGCGGTACGGGTCGTAGCCGTGCTCGCGGGCGCGCAGTGCGGCAGGCTCCTCTCCCGTGTAGCTCTGGGGGGATTGAAAGGGGTGATGGGGGCCGCCCGGGCATGGCACGCACTTGCCGTGCGGGCAGGGGGCCGGGGACGTCATCACGGCAATCGGCGCCACGCCGGAGAGCGTGCGGGTGGGCTTGACGAGGAGCAGGCGGCGCAACTGTTCCCTCTCGCCAGGGAGTGCTGCAGCAAGGAGCGCGGAGTTCTTGGGGACTGCAAAAAGGCCGTATCTCCTGCACGCATCGATCTTGACAGAAACGATCCGTTCGTCACCGGGCCGGAGGGAGATGATGCGGGAGATGATCTCCCGGTACACCTCCGCCTCGTCCATAACAGGTTTAATGTCCGGCTGCAACCCGCGGGGATGCAGCAGTTGAAGAATAGGTCACCACAGGCATGCGATGCCCGTGGATGTGGGAGACGATCTCGTCACCCAGCACAAGGAGGGCTTCCTTGTGGGCTTTCTTATCCTTGTGAATATGGACGGGAGATATTGCAAGGGAACGATAACGGCTGGTCGGGATTTCATCGTGGGTGATACCTTCATAGTACTTTTTGATGTGGATCATCAGCATGTGGAGATGGAGTAACTCTTCTTTTTGCACACTATCACCTTCCGCAAAAAATTACATTTCCTTTGCGGATGATATACCTTTTTGGTGAACTTTATATCATACTACGTACGTGCCTGTGCAACCCTGATCGGGCTCGCAATCGGGGATGCTTTTGGCGCGCCCCTTGAGGGCTCGCCGGCACCTCTGAAGCGGGTGACCGATATGCTCCCGGGCGGCAGGCACCCACGGGGGAAAGGTGAAGTCACTGACGATACCCTTCAGGCGCTGGCAGTTGCCGCATCGCTTGCCGCATGCCGCAGGTTCGATCCTGATGACATGATGGCCCGGTTCGTTGCCGCATACCTCACCCGCCCCCAATGGTTCGGCCCCACGTCATCCACCGTCTTTTCTCTTGTCAGGAATGGCGTCCCGGCACGGGAAGCAGCCGGTGTCGCACACGGGCTTCTGGGCGCGAGCCGGAGCAACGGCAGTGTCATGCGGGGGTTCCCCATCGGGGTCTTCTATGCCCCACGATCGGTGCCCGAGATCAGCATCGCATGTTCGCGCCTCACCCACCATGACATGGTCGCTGCCCATTGCTCCGTGTGGCTGAACCTGATGACAAGCCTCATGTGCCGCGGCAGCCCACGCGAGGAGGCATACCGGGTTGCCTGTGACCGTTGCCGGAATGAGGAGGTTTTTACTATGCTGGGAAACTATAAAAAATACCCTCCGGAACCCTCCCTCGACGCACTCCTCTGTTCGCACGCCGCGCTCTTCTGCTTCATGAATGCAATAACATTCGAGGACGCCCTGATCTCTGCAGTGAACCTCGGTGGCGATGCGGACACGGTCGGCGCATGCTGCGGGGCACTCGCCGGCGCAAACTGGGGGATGGATGCTATCCCGGAACGGTGGATCAGGGATTTAGAGGATTATCCCCGAATCAGCTCGGTCGCGTATGAACTTGCGGTGGCTGGGAAGGAGTGATTGGAATAATATTTTCAGTGGTATGCATCTAAAGAAAAAGTGGAAAATTGAATCCGTGAGAGAGTTATACAATCCAAGTATAGTAAAAGAATGTAAAATATGTAGTCAGAAAAATTATCAATGCCTCGAAATGAATTAATAATGTCTTGTGGAAATAATCAAGTTTATTTTCTTTTTTCAATTCCATAACCATCGGTAGAAAAACACCTGTAACAAAACCGACGGAATGCACAAAACCATTGTTTAGCCCTATACTACTGGCAACAGAGAACATGCCTGAAACGATACCAAAAAAATCAATCATGATAACAATGATAAAATTAACAAAGATGGCAAATTGTATTGAGAATATGTAGTTCATTGTTGATTTGTAGTAATTTTCTTCGATAATTTTGAAAAACTGTGGTATTGAAGCCAAAAGAAATTGATAAACGAAATATCCTGTAAAACCAAGAGTTATCATCGAAAAACCATACGCATTAGAGAATTCCCGAACCGAACAGATATTTCCAAAATATTGAATATATAATGTAGATCCAATTATCGGGAGAATAATAAAGAGAAATACCAACATATTGCGAAACCGGGTCTTGTCTTTTTCCAAGAAGAAAATCCCGGTTATCGCGAATAGATAAGTAATGAGATTTCCAGATAGGTGAGGGAGGGTGATGTGTTCGAAATTAGTCATATATATCGAGATAATGGTAGGGTGACAGATATCGAGGATAAAAAGATCGTTAAAATTGATAAGAGATATTGTTAAGACGATGAAGGGTGTTATTGCATATAAAAAAATGAAATGATACCACGACCACGATTGAATAGCTGATTTTTCTATTATCGATTGCAGGCTTGGAAGTTTTTTCATTTGACAGCACCCTTTGAGCGATTATAGCAGATGAAGGTAGCTTATGAAAAGGTACCATAGATTACGGAGAAAAGTATCTTCTTTGTTGTGCCCTTTTTAATATCTTGAAAATCCATACAGCTCTTTTTTGAAAAAATCAACAAGTCAATTTGGATTTAATTAAAAAAATTCACGCCCCCCGCAGCTCAACCAGCTTGAGCGCCCGCCCTTTTTCGCAGATATCCGGGGCGTTCCCGAGCATGTCGGTGACCACGTACTTCTCGCCTTCCACAATGCCATCGGGGTGGCAGAGATCATAGCTCCGGCAGTCCGCCTTGTTGCAGGAGACTTCGAATTTGATCTTGGAATCGACGATTGCCATCTCGGCACTGATCAGCGCGGTGACGGGCGCTTCCATCACCTCAACCGCAGTTGCACCGTTCAGGTGCACTGCGCACTCATGGTGGGTGGTGCGGACGGTGATGACCCGGTACTTCCTCCCCTTCTGCAGGTTATGGCATGCCTTTTTTACCTTGCAGGTCCCGCACTCAGGGATCTCCCCTTCGTACACGAACTCGACGCCCTGTCGTGCATGCACCGTGCCAATCAGGGTCACCTTGGTCTTTGCTTCTGCCATACAACTCACTCCTGATAAAGCATCCGGACGAGCTTTTCTGCAGACTCTTTTGTGAGCCCCATGTCCAGAATGGTGAAGCGCTCCGGACGGATATTTTTTGCCATGAGGAGTGCCTCTACCGCTATACCATCATCGATCCCGAGTTCCGCAGGTGTGGTCGGTGCGCCGATCATCTTTAACGATGCCCGGATGCCCTTCCAGTCCCCGCCGTGCAGGTACATCGAGATAATGGTGCCGATCCCGCAGCTCTCGCCATGGAGCGCTTTCCCGGGTGCAAGCTGTTCGAGGGCGTGGGAGAACTTGTGCTCACCCCCGCTTCCCGGCCTTGAGGACCCCGCGATGCTCATGGCAACCCCGCTTGAGACCAGCGCCTTTGTCACAAACCATGCAGACTGCTCGTTGTGCGGTTTGATCACATGGGCGTTTTTCACCAGTATTTCTGCGGTCATTTTCGAAAGGGCCATCGCGTACTCGCTCATAGGTTCACCCTTGACACGATGGGCGAGCTCCCAGTCAAGGATCGCCGTGTAATTGGAGATGATGTCGGCACATCCCGCGGCAAGGAGCCGGTGCGGGGCGGCAGCGATTATGCCCGTATCGGCAACAATTGCAATCGGGGGTTGTGCCTCAAGGGACGCGTGCCCCTCCATGGTGGGCAGGGAGGCGCGGGCGGATGCAATCCCGTCATGCGAAGCGGCGGTGGGCACCGAGATGAACTGCCGGTCGGTATTGTAGGAGACGATCTTTGCCGTATCGATCACCCTGCCACCGCCAACACCGACGATAAAATCAACGTTATCTGCGGCCGCCTCACCTTCCCTGATGACGGCGGGGCTGATCGTTTCTGCGGTGAACACGGTGGTAGTGTACTGGTCATTTAGCAAATTCCGCACGCGTTCGCCAGCGAGATCCATCGTGCTTTTTCCTGAAATGATGAGCGCAGAGGTGCCAAGCTGGAGATCCTGGCAGACAGCGGGGATCTGGGGGAGCACATCGTGGCCGATCACCACGTCGCGGGGCAGCTGCATCCACCGCGACTTGTCGAACGGTTTCTGTTTCAGTAATTTTATACGATCTGCGCTCATTGAGATCAGAAATGATTAGTGAGTTCATCTACAAATATTACATCGATCCTATTCGGTACGGCCAGCCGTATAACGTTGTTGACACCCTCACCTACGCGGTCATCCTTGTCCTTGGCGTGTATATTTTTTACCGCTGGCTGATGAGTTCCCGGCACCTGAACCGTATCAGGCTCACGGTCGATACGGCGTTCATCCTCGCCACCCTGCCCTATGTCGTGCTGGGCGGGGTCCTGCGGGTGGTGCAGGACACCGGCATCATACAAGGGGATATCCAGTTCCTGCTTGTCACGCCGCTGATCTATTTTGTGCTCTTCTTCTTCACGCTGGGCATGATTTTTTTCTCCCGCTACCTCCAGGCGCAGGGTGTCGTGAAAAATTTCCTTTCCTTGTACGCATTTGCCGGCATCATGAGCGTGTTCACGGTCGTGCTCTTCCTTGCCGCATGGGGGATCACCATGACACGGATCGATCTTTTTTTGCTTTTTGTGATTCCCCTCATGGCGGTTGCCGCAACCGCCCTCCTCTGGGCGTTCATGCGGTATGTGCTTTCCTGGAAGTACGTGAACCACCCGCTCTACGTCACCCTCCTCTTTTCACACATGCTGGACGCAAGTGCGACGAGTTACGGTATCGACCTGCACCCGGCACTCCGGTATGTCGAGCAGCATGTCGTCGGCTCGAACCTCATTGCATGGACCCATACCGCTTTTATCATGTTCCCGTTAAAACTGGTGGTGCTCTTCCCCGCAATCTATGTGCTTGAGATGTACCGCAAAGAGGCGGATCCTGATTTCTGGCACTTAGTCGTGCTTGCCATGATCGTGGTGGGGCTCGCCCCCGGGATAAGGGACATGACACGGATGGTGCTCTATGTCTGAATCCCCCTTAAAAAATGCGGTCATCATCATATTTCTGCTCTTTTTTACGACAATCCTTATCGGCTGGGTGGGGACGGCGCAGAACCATGCGATCGGGATGGAGTTCATGAAGTTGTTTGAAAAAGATGTTGCCGGGCAGGTGATGGGGGGCAGTGACCTTGAGATCGGCAGCAAGATCTTTCTCAACAACCTTGAAGCCTGCATCCTGCTCTTTTTGGGCGGGGCTTCCTTTGGCATCCTGACCATATTCATCATGAGCCTGAACGGGATCGTGATTGGCTCTATCCTTGAGATCGTCCACGAACAGCACAGCGCCGTCTTTGTCGCTGCCGCGGTCCTCCCGCATGGCATCTTCGAGATCCCGGGTTTTGTGATTGCCGGCGGGCTGGGGATCATCTTCTCCCAGTCGCTGGTGAACGAATATTACGGAACGGGTGATGCTGCTACGGAAGCACGGCAGCTCGCACACTCCTTCGTGCTCCTTGTCATCCCCCTGATCGCCATTGCAGCGATAGTCGAGGCTTTTATAACGCCTCAAATCATACAATTGGTGATTTAAGGGTTATTCATGGACAAGGATGCGGGCGCACTGCCGCCAAAACACCAGTTTTCCGAATGGTACAACGACATTCTGTGGCGTGCGGAGATCATGGACGTCCGCTACCCGGTAAAAGGGCTCTATGTCTGGTACCCGTACGGGTTTGCGGTCCGCAAACATGTGTACCAGCGCCTGCGCGACCTCCTCGACCGTGACCACGAGGAGGCGCTCTTCCCGCTCCTCATCCCCGAACAGGAGTTCATGAAAGAGGCAGAGCATATCAAGGGGTTCGGAGGCGAGGTCTACTGGGTGACGCATGGCGGGACCGCCCCGCTGGACGTAAAACTCGCCCTGCGCCCGACCAGCGAGACCGCGATCTACCCGATATATGCGCTCTGGGTGCGTTCCCACGCTGATCTCCCGATCAGGATTTACCAGATCGTGAACACGTTCCGGCACGAGACCAAGCAAACAAGGCCGATGATCCGGGCGCGGGAGATCACCTCGTTCATGGAATCGCACACCGTGCACGAGACATGGAAAGATGCCGAATCGCAGGTTGAGTCCGAGATTGCGCTGACACGCGAGTTCTACGAATCCCTGTGCATCCCCATCATCATCTCGAAGCGCCCTGACTGGGACAAGTTCCCCGGTGCCGATTACACGATTGCAGTTGACGCCATCATGCCAAACGGCAAGACCCTCCAGATCGGCACGGTGCACCACCTTGGCAACCATTTCTCAAAAACGTTTGAGATCAGGTACGAGGACATCAACGGCGAACAGCAGTATGCACAGCAGACCTGCTACGGGATCTCGGAGCGCTCGATTGCAGCGCTCATCAGCCTCCACGGCGATGACACGGGGCTCGTTCTCCCGCCGGCAGTGGCGCCGGTCCAAGTGGTGATCGTCCCCATTACGATTGGCAAACGGCATGAGGACGTGATCGCCTCGGCACAATCGCTCGAACAGGAACTCCGCAACGCAGGCTTCCGTGTCCGGCTTGACACCCGCGAGATGCGCCCCGGCGCAAAATACTACTGGTGGGAACTCCGCGGTGTCCCGCTCCGGCTCGAGCTCGGACCGCGGGACATCGACGGGGGCACGGTGATGGCAGTCAGGCGCACGGGCGGGAAGGTAGCACTCGGCCGTGTGGATATCAAAGCAGGGGTCAGCCGGGTTCTTGCCGAAATTGCGGATGCGATGCGGGTAAAAGCAGAAGAGCACACGAAGGGCCGGCTCTGCATCGTGGACACGATCGGTGCACTCACTTCAGCGCTCAACGAGGGCAACGTCGCGGTCGTGCACTGGTGTAATGAGCGTGCCTGCGGGGACGCGATCGAGGATAAGACAAACGCAAGCGTCCTTGGCACCGATGTGCGTTCCGTATATGTACCTGCAACCGAAGGTGCCTGCATCATCTGCGGCAAACCGGGGAAGGCGACGCTGGTCGGACGGGCGTATTAATCAATACCATAATCCTCTCCTTTTTTCCTCCTGATCATCCGACCACAAACCGTATCCCGTTGCCTGTCAACCGGTCACTGGTACAAAGGAGTCAGACCATGCGGATCAGCAGGACCGCAACCACTGCCGCCCTTTTCCTCATCATGCTCTCCATGATCGTACCCATCATCTCTGCTGCTGATATTCAGGAAGCTGTGCCTGCCGGGACAATGCCCGTCAATGATACTTCTCTTTCCTCAGCAGCAATCCGTGGCCCCGGCGCCTCGCTCTCATCCTTTGCGAAGCAGGAAGAGATCACTCTCTACCGGTTTGAGCTGGACCAGACAACATTTCTCGGCCCGCGGTCGATGGCGTTCGGTCCGCGCTCCATCCAGCTGACGACCAGTCCTGCCTCCCTGATCATCCTTGGTATCGGTATCGTTGCCGGCGGGGCAGTGCTGTTTGTAATGTTCAGGCAGAGAAAATCCGAAAGAGAGTGAGCGTGACAACAGGGGAGAAGAGGGCTCAGAAGACGGAAAAAAAGAATGGTAATGGGTGACCGGGGTGTTTCAGCACCCGCCGCATGCGTATTTCACAGCGACCCTGGGGCGGCGCATGTCGCCCTCGATCACCTTCCTGCCGCCTGAAACAAACCATTTCCCGCATGTTGCGCACCGCTTCGGCCGGATCCGGTCCCACCTGCCCATCGGGATCTCGAGGGCAAAACCGGTCTTTGTCCATTCCTCGACCGGTTTGTCGGCGTTCTCTTCACAGGAGGTGACAAATGCCATGATCTGCTGGGGGGGGACGCCGAGGTCGACGAACTGCTTGAAGACAAAGTAGTTGAAGATGAGCCACGAGAGGTCGGATCGCTCGATGACCCCTTCAAAATCACCGAACGCCTCTTCAAATTCCTCCAGTGAACAGCCGCAGAGCGGGCACTTGCCACTCACAAGCTCGTCAAGAAAAACTTCTTCGTGGCATCCCGGGCACGTGGTGTGCGGGGCATGCATGCGTGATGTCATTGGTGCTCCATTATTGTGATCTTGGTGATTGGTTAAAAAACATCGGATCTTTGTTTTACCAGCCGTTGCGATAACAGGAAATTATCGCAGGAAATTATTGGATGAGTCTGTACTTATACATATCACCCGTGCACGTACAGCCTGATAATTTCGATGACGGTCGGGGAACGATCCTCCCTGCAGATTTTCACCGCAGGTCTATTCTGCAGCAAACTCCTCGCGCTCCATAAGCAGCGTCCCGAAAACCACTTTTTCGAGTACCTGGGAAACATACTTGATCTGCATTGCCTGTTCAAGGTCCTCGTTGCGGTGGATGTCTGCATAGAGCTGGAGGCGCAGCAGTGCGAACCGGAACCGGTCGAGCGTGTCATCATCCAGGTTTATTGCCTCGCGGTAGATCGGCTCAACCATATCCGGAAATGCCTGCGGGTTCTCGAGGCATAGGATCACGCCTTTGTAGATGGCAAGCGGTTTTTCCCTGCCGCAAAGAACCCGCATAAAGTCCATATCTCAGCCCTCAACCTCTTTGATCAGCGATTCCATGACCGCATCGACACTCGCCCAGCTGGGGCTGTCTCCCTTCCGCCGCAGGATGAACGGCCGCCCCTCGTCACCCGCTTTGCGCATCTCGATATCGATGGGGATCGCCCCGAGGAACGGTACGCCGAGCTCTCCGGCGATCTTTTTGCCGCCGCCTTTTCCGAAGAGGTCGATCTCCCCGCCACAGTGCGGGCAGAGCATCCCGCTCATGTTCTCGATGATCCCAAGGACGGGAAGCCCGAGTTTCTCGACGAATTTTACCGATTTTCTGGCATCGAGCGTCGCCACGTCCTGCGGGGTGGTGACAACGACGGCCCCCTTGACGTTGGGGGCGAGCTGGGCAATCGTGAGCGCCTCGTCCCCGGTACCTGGCGGGAGGTCGACGACCATGTAATCAAGGGATCCCCAGTTTACGTCGTCAAGGAACTGCTGGATCGCCACCATCTTCATCGGTCCGCGCCATATAAGCGGCGTGCTCGTTTCAGGAAGCACAAACGCAATGGAGACAACCGAGAGCGTGCCGGTAACATGCACCGGTTCAATTTTGTTCCCCATCATGGCAAACCTCTGGTCCTCGATCCCCAGCATCTTGGGGATGTTGGGGCCGTGCATGTCGAGGTCGAGCAGGCCGACATGGTACCCGTGGTTGGCAAGCGCGTATGCGAGGTTGACGGATACGGTGGACTTGCCCACCCCGCCTTTGCCGGACAGGACGAGTATGACATGTTTGACGTCGATATCTGCCTTTGGCGGGAGCCCTCCGGTGCTTTTTGCCTCTGCGCAGGTGCTGGCACTCGGACAGCCGGTGCACTCGTGGGCGCACTCCTCCTCCGGCATGGTATTTTTGGTTTTGTTGTCTGCCATCGTATGTCTCCGAAAATTTTACCTCATGTACTCTCATCACTTCTGTTTGAAAGACCATAAAGATGTATCAGTGCATGCAAGAGGAACCCCCGGCACCACGCCTTCCTTCAATCGGTAAACCCCGTCGGTCCCGGTTCCCCCTGATCTCATCCTGTCGTCGTGCACCCCGTCGGTTACACGCTGTCCCGCACCTTTCTGCCCGGAACGCAGTCAGTCCCGCGGGAATACGGCTTGATATCGAGTACCGGAGTACCATCGATCGCATCCAGTCCCCGGACGCGCAGTGTACGCCCGTCGCGTTCAACGAGATCGACAACACAAAACCCGATCGGGTTGGGGCGGTGGGGCGAACGCGTCGCAAATACGCCGTGCTCGGTTGCAAGGTGCGGCGGTGTCGCGGTGAGCTTCGACCTGTCAGCGCGGTCAAACCAGCAGAGCACGATCAGGTGCGGGTGGTGTTCGACGTCCCGTAGCCCCGGGACGTACTCTTCATGTATGACAATTTCCGATTCCTGATCGGAACCCCGCCCCTGGTGGGGGGCCTGTGACACCGTTTTGTACGGTGACCTGACAAACCCGACAGGCCTGAGATCCATGCGCACCATTGCCCTCCTGTCCCTAATGACAATAACGGATTTGCGGGATACTAGCATAATGGATCGCCTGCACCGTCCCCCGTTCGCCAGCCTTAATATGTCAGGGGGCAGAATCACCATCACGATGGATCGCCCCCCCCGCCGGTACCGGCACCCGGTCAATACCGCACTCGAGTCCTCAATCCGCTCCTATATCGATAAGCGCGAATCGCTTCTCTCCCCGCTCGCCACCACCAGTGCCGATGCGGTGCGCCGGTATAACCGGAAAGCCGACGATATCCGGACCCCCTATTCCCGCGACGCGGACCGGATTATCCATACGCGGGCCTATACCCGGTACATCGACAAGACGCAGGTATTCTACCTTGTCGAAAACGACCACATCACCCACCGTGTCATCCATGTCCAGCTCGTCTCCAAGATTGCCAGGACCATCGGGCGATCGCTGCGGCTGAACGAAGACCTCATCGAGGCGATTGCACTCGGGCATGATATCGGGCATATCCCGTACGGGCACTTCGGGGAGACCTGCCTCTCTTTGCTCTGCGAGCAGCACGGGGTTGGAAAATTCTTCCACAACGTCCAGAGCGTGCAGTTTCTCGACCGTATCGAGAACTGCGACCTTACGATGCAGGTGCTGGATGGCATCCTCTGCCACAATGGCGAGGCAAATGATGTGCGGATCGCACCGGAACCGTGTGCGAGCTGGTCTGCATTTGACAAAAAAGTGCAGGACAATGCAGACGGCAGGCGCAACCGTCCGCCGATGACACTCGAGGGCTGCGTGGTCAAGTTCGCGGATACGGTTGCCTATATCGGCAGGGACATACAGGATGCACGGGATGTGGAACTGCTGGGCAGCACCGATACCGTCCCCGCCGAATGCCGCGAGGTGCTGGGCGACACCAACGGTGAGATCATCAACACCCTAATCTATGACCTGCTCACCCACAGCGATTGTGAGGAAGGGGGTTTTGTCACCTACAGTCCCCGCGTGGAGAAGGCGCTCATCAGGTTACGTGACTTCTCCCGCGAACACATCTACAATAATGAGAAACTCACATCCGAGCGCGCCAAGATCAAGGCGATGTACGGTATCCTCTATTCCACGCTGCTTGAAGATCTCGGGGATCAACGGAGGTCTTCGGTGATATTTTCTGACTTTATTGACACGGACTGGATCGACCCCCGTTACAAGGAGTCCGCAACGGACGCGGAGCTGGTCCGGGATTATATCGCCGGCATGACCGACCGGTACTTCGCGAAACGGTTCGAAGAGATCGTGATCCCCCGGCGGGTTGAGGGGAGGTTTTGTTAAAAACTACACAAGGATCACTCATATTTCCCTTTCAGTCCCGCCCAGCCGGTAAACCCGCAGTAGATGCAGCCAATACCCCCACAATGCGGGCAGGTGCGTTTCGGGGCTGCAACAAGCACGCACCCGGTTTTATCGCAGTAACAGCACCCGATTCCCCCGCAGTGTGCACAGGGCGCCGTTTCATACCGCTCCTGTGATCCCGTCATGAAGGGACACACACCGGTGGAGAAGTGTGCGATCTCATTGCTCGTCCTCATCAAGATACCCCGTGAGAGCATCGAGCATCTCATCCGCAGACTGGTAGCGTTTTGCCGGATCCTTTTCCAGGCACCGGAGAATTATCTTGTCCACCGCTGCTGCTTCAGGGTTGTACTGGGACGGCGGGACCGGGGGCTCGCGGAGGATTGCGTTTCCGACTTCCACAATGCTCTCGCCCATAAACGGGATCGAGCCGGTCACAAGCTCATAGAAGACAACTCCCATCTGGTAGATATCGGTGCGTGCGTCCGTCCTCCCGTACTGGTTCGGGGATACCTGCTCCGGCGCGGCGTAGGAGAGCGAGAAGCCGGCAATGCTTGACTTTTTTGGGTCTGCAGCGAGCACCTTGCTCATCCCCCAGTCGGTGACCTTCGGGGTCAGGTCATCAGTTACGAGAATGTTGTGCGGTTTGATATCCCGGTGTATGATCCCGAGCCCGTGTGCATATCGCAGCGCATCGGCAATCCCGCGGACGATGTATACCGCTTTCCAGATTGGGACGGGTTTTGCGATCATTTCCAGAGACCCGCTTACATACTCCATCTCGACATACGGGACGGGGAGTATATTCACCGCAGATACCTGAACGATATTGGGGTGGCGCATCATCTCCCAGACCTTGATCTCGTTTAAAAAGGATGTCCCGGTCACCTCGTCAAACCTGATAGGGATCTTGACCGCGACCTTTTTTTTGTCAGTCCTGCGTTTTGCACAAAAGACCCATGCGATCCCTCCCCTGCCCACATAGTCGATATCCTCATACCGGCTCTCCAGTTCCTTTGGAAAGAAGGATCTTTGTTCCGCCATGTGCTGGCGGGTATCGGTCTGGTCCGCAACGACCGTGGTGCCGGAAGCCAAAAGCTGTGCCGGGAGTGTCATGCCCGCTGAGGCGGGGGGGGCGGGCGCATCCTCTGCATCATGGTGGACTTTTTTGACGTTCAGCCATCTTTTGTAGTGCCGGAAGGGGATTGCCGCAAAGAGGACGAGAATGAGCAGAGGAAGGGCAGGTTCGCTCCGCTCGGGAACATAAACCCAGAGGAGGGCAACACAGGGAATGGCAAGTGCGGCAAAGATGCCGTGCACATTGACAATTGAAGGGTACGATTCAGAGCGCAGGGTTCCGTATGCAATGACCAGTGAAGAGGCGGAAAGATAGATGCAGAACGCACAGATAATCCATGAACCTGCGATAACCGGACTACCGGAAGGAACCGCAGGGAGCGCAATAACCAGTCTGACAGCGAGCAGCGCAAGCACCCCGCTTATGGTCCCATGGATGGCTGCCATCAGGGTGCGGTGATGCACTGCTGCATCCTGTACCCGGGTCGCGGGTCCTGCAAGGTCACGCCTGCGCAGGAACGCAAGCGTACTGCCTGATATGCCATACACCACGAGAAAGGCGAGCAGTGCTGCAACCGGAAGGAGGAGACCCCCGGCAGGGTTGAACAGGAGGGGGGGTTCTGCAGGCACCGGTTCGGCGGAATTGTTTGCCTGGCCTGACAAAGATACTGAGGAGGGGGCTGAAAAGGTCGGAACGGACGCAGTCACAAGCATTGCAGGGATCTCGTGTACTCCGATATAATATTCGTCCGGATCCATGAACGGGTACTTATCGACCACGTTCTGGTTTGAGACAAACACCGCATTCTTGTTTGCCCCGAGAAGCACAACATAGGGATCATCCCCGATTCCGTCCCCGTTGGCGTCCTTTCCCCGGTAGTCACTCCAGTAGTTGCCCATGAGGCTTTGGTAATCCTTTCCAAGATACCGGTACGAGAGGGCTGCACCCGAGCTCCAGACAGAGGTCACGCTCTTTGAGACCACATTCACCGTATTGTCAAAATTGTTCCGGTAGATCCGGTTGGAGTTCGAAGATTCGTCGAGGGTGATACCAACGGTATTTTTTGTGACCGTATTGGTCGCTACGCGGTTGTTGGTCGAGCCTTCGAAAACGAGCCCCGCACGGGAATTCGCCGTAATATTATTGCCGGTAACAAGATTATTATGTGCTGAAGAAAGGAAGACTCCCTGGGCACAATTTTTCACCGTATTCTGCGTCAGCGTGGTGCGATCTGACGAGACATAAACCCCGCTTGCCGTTCCGGCATTCTGGACGACAAAGCCGGTGAATGTGCACCCGTCCGCGGTGATCTCCACAGCATTCCCTCTTGTACCGGCATCGATCAGCGGTGCACCGCTCCCGGTATTTACGCCGAAGATCTTCAGCGGCTTACCGATCCGCAGATTTTCCTGGTACGTACCGCTCCCGACAACGACCGTATCGCCTGCCGCTGCGCGGTTGATTGCCGCCTGTATGACCGAATACTCCTCCCCCGATGGCGATACCGTATATTCGGCTGCCGCTGCCGTGTGCAGGATCAGGGCAACAAGAAGGAACGTGAATGCGCCGCTCGCCGCAATACGGATAGTTGTGGTCACGCATATCACCCAAAGGGGGGGATCACGGTAGGGGGCTGCCCGTGTGGAATCCCGATGTATTGGTAGAGGAAAATTGGATTTTGGGGCTACTAATCCTTTCTCATGGGGGCGGGGGGATGATCAATAAGAGTTTCACACCATTGACCCCTTTGGAGAGCTCGATGAGGTCCCCGTCACGGATCTGGACACGCGTGTGTTTCTCTATCCGCCGGTTGTTGAGCGACGTGCCACCGGTGCTGCCGCAGTCCTCGACAAACCATGCTCCCTTGTCATTGATGAATCTGCCATGCGGACGTGATACGCGGGTCACGGCAGAATACTCGTCGGATACGACAATATCGTCAGATGCATGGTACTGCACCGTATTCTCTGCATCAATCCTGCCGATGCGCAGTTCATTCTTTTTTAACAGAAATACCCTGCCGTCCATCGCCCCCCCGAGCACGATTGCCGCCGGAAGGTTCCCCATGAACTCCTTTGTAAGCGTTCCTTTTACCGAAGCAAGCCGGCTGTTGATCCCGCTTTCCAGGATCTGGACCTTTTTGTTGGAGAACAGCCCCAGCGTGCGGATGATCACCTCGAGCCCGCCCGGGACAAGCGAGTACAGCCAGACCGGGTGGATTCCCTTTGAGGTCGGCAGGCTGAGTCCTGCCTCCTTCTTGATGACCCCGATACCCAGCAGTTTGTCAAGGTGCTTTTTCGTGTTCTCGTAGCTTGTCTCGATCTCTTTTGAGATTGCCCGTGCGTCCCTTGGCTTCTTTTCAAGAAACTTCAGAATTTTGAGGCGTGCGCTGCTCGAGAGCACATCAAGGTACTCGGAGAGTTCGTCCAGCGAGTCAGAGGAGTCATCAACGATCAGGGTGGGGGACTTGTCTTCGGGATTCATATGACTCTGTTAAATACAGTATTCTGCGAAACCTTTAACCCTATGCCCATGCCCGGACAGGGCGTGCGGGCTTCCCTATGGATGCGTTGAACCGCGGGGTTCAACCCTCGAACCTGCATGGTTGACCCCTGAACCCGGGTCATTCTGGGAATTTATTACGCACTGATGTGAGGTTATAGTAAGGTGACACATTAGCATACAGTGTGTCACCGGTAACCACACGTCACCCCAAGGGAAATACTCATGAACGCAGGGAAGGTCCTGATTGGAACGGCGCTGCTTGTCTTATCGGTTGCCTTGATCATCGCACCATCCAGGGCAGCACTGCCGGATGCATACCCACCGGTTGGGGGCGGGGATGCACCATGTCAGGCAGCCTGTGGAACATTCACACCTTCCCACCGTAGTATCGTTCCTTTGTTCACTGATGAAAAAGCCTGGTGGGCAAAAACACAGATTCTCATCTCGGAGAGGTCACCACACCAGAACGCCTCCAGAACACGTACATGACAGCCACAACAACCCTTACTCCTCACTTCTTTTTTTAAAATAAACTCTGACACTTGTTAGTATTTTTTAGATACCATTATATTATCAGGCGTTCCATATTCCTGTATGGTAAAGAAGGCAGTGAAACAAAAGGACGGGAACACACCGCCAGTATTACCGAAACTGGAAAAGTTTCTGTCCGGGTACAGCAACGCAAGCAGCAAGGCTGGATACAAGAACGCTATTGAGAGCTTCTTAAGGTGTATCTATGGGTTGAGAAAGGAAGATATTAAAAGCGGTAAAATTCCTGTCCCCGACTACAATTCTCTTTTTGAGATGTATCTTATTTCAAAGCGTGACAACGATGCAGACTTTATCCAATTCTCTGAACACCTGATAGAAACCAGACCGGCGTTATCAGCAAAACAGAGTATGACGGCAATTAGGTATGCGATGACATATCACGGCGTGAACATATCGAAGGGTACCAGCCAGGATATACGCCGTGAAACAATGAAGGGTAGTGCGGCAACAGTGGATCGGGTACTCAATACGAAAATTATTAACGCAGCACTTCAGCACACGACAATACAGGGGAAGGCATTGTTCCTATGCCTTGCCAGCAGCGGTGCAAGGTTGAACGAAATGCTATCGGTTAATATCAATGATATTGACTTCAACAGCCACCCGGTTAAGATGACCTTCCGGGGAGAGAACACCAAAAACAACCAACAGCGATATACCTTTATCAGCGATGAGGCATCGTCAGCGGTTCAGGAGTGGTTGAAAGTCCGGGGGCAATACATTGAGATGTGCAATGCAAAGAGCAAGAAACTGATCGAGATGGGGAGAGCATCCATAAAGACTGCCGGAGATACCCGCCTATTTCCATTTTCTGACGCCAGCGTAACAGCATGGTGGATCGATGCACTTGCAGCAAGTGGAGAACTCACGAAGGACGATGTAACAAACCGCAATCAATTAAGAATTCACGGGTTCAGAAAATTCTTTTTATCGCAGATGAGCCTTATCGTAAGCAAGGAGATCCCGGAATTTCTTGCAGGGCACTCTGCATACCTGTCCGGTTCGTATCGAAGGTATGACGATGAGACCGTAGCAGCGAAATACCTTGAAGCAATGCACATGGTAAGCATCACTGGCAGCAAGCAGGTAAAGGAGCTGGAAAGCGAACTAAAACAGAAGATGCAGGAACATTCAATTAAAACCGAAAAGCACGCCGATACTCTGATAATGGTGTTAAATGAGAATATGACCCTAAAAAATCAGATGCAGGAAATGCAGGAGAAAATTGCGGTATTGAGTGAAATAATATCTCCATTACAAAAACTGCCATGGATGACCGATGCGCAATATCTCGAGAACATAAAAGCACATGGGTATATTATCGAACAATCGGACAAGGAAATGCACATCTACAAACCGAAATAATTCTTTTTTCTCTGACGATGGACTGGTAACAGTCTAAAAAATACTAACAACAATAAAAAAAATACTAACAATTGTTGGTATTAAATACAAAGGTGTTACATAGTTTATGCATGGTATGTGTTACAGCCAGTATTAACCTCCCTGTCGAAATGTGGGAGAAGTGCCGAAAATATCGGATAAACAGGAGTGCAGTATCAAGGGCAGCACTTCAACGGGAAATAGATAAAATTGAAGCTCCCTCGAAGGTTCCAGGATGAAAAGAAATTTCCGGGGAGATCGTGGTTTCTCCCCGAATAAGACCAGAATTAAAGAGGTTAGGTGCTTCCAGACCCCTCACGTATCGTTAGGTTTTCAGTCTATTAAATATTTCGGGGCGAAGCAATGAACCCGAGTGAGCTTAATCCCGAGTGCGTGCGATGCAATCTCCGCCCTTCCTGCCGGAAATTGTTAAAAGGCTGGCAGAAATACGAGACCCGCCGACCTGTCTTTGTTGCTTCAATTGTGAAATTTACAGTACTTCACGGAGCCTCAATGGAATGTCTGAAAGGGGAGTGATAGAATGGGATCTCCTGAAGAACTCAAAATAAAATGGGATACCATTAATGAGCAAAAGCACGACGCCTTAGCTAAACATTTGAACCCCAGAAAATATGGTGAACTGGAAGAACCAAAAGAGAGTGATCTCACGGATGCTGAAATTGATAAAATTATTACCGATGATCCCCCCGCTTATGCCGCATACGATACACAAGAAGAAAAACGAGAGGCTTACCGCAAGCATCACAAAAAAATAGAGATAAAGAAGAAACAGGAGAAAGAACAGCAAAAAGAGAATTTTCAAAAACTGGATGAAAAAGTAGAACAAACACAGCGAGCGCACGAGATCACCGAGAAATGCCAGAATATATACAAAGCCGGGAAATTCATCCAGTTCTGCAAGGAGAACTTTCAAAAGATATGGCTTGGAGATGCTCATGTCCTGCAAGCCGTTTTGTATATCGGTGCTACATTTCATCTGGATAACGCCGATGAACCAATACATCTGCATGTAGCCGGAACAACGCAATCCGGGAAAAGTGATAGCGTAAAGACCTCTTTAAAGTTCATTCATCCCGATAACCAACTTACAGCGACATTTTCCCCGATGTGGATATTTTATGCCGATACCTCTATACATGAGAATTTAATCTTATTTTCAGATGATACGATGCTCAATAAAGTGGTTGCCCCAATATTTCGCAATATCCTTACATCGTGGCATGTAGGAGTTAAACGCGGTATTGTTGGAAAGGATGGACGTGCGCATACTCTTGAAGTTGCCCGCCATGTCTCTCTAATACTCACCTCTATTGAGAACGTGGTTGAAGAAAGCGCAGAGGGGCAGGATGAGAGCCGGTATTTAACGATGGAAATACGACGGTCAAACGATGATGAGCGCCGGATCCGTGAATTCATCCAGCAGGACAAAGAGGATATCACCACGGCTCTTGAAATTATCCGGGGGATATGGGAGATCATCCCGACCAGGAAGATAACACTTCATAAAAAATTCGAGATGGAGATCCCCAACCGGGACTTTAAGAGGTTCTTAACGCTGGTCAAATGTCATGCAATCCTATGTGGACGGGATAAGACCAGTGATGAAGATGTTTATGCTATTGAACAGTTTTTGACGTATAGTAAGCCGATGGTGGATAGTCAGACGGCAGCTTACACAAGAGAGGAAAAAAGTATTATCACCCTCTTGAATGACGGAAAGGAGAGAACGGTAAACAAGATCGCAGATGAAACGAAACTTCCATATCAGAAAGTTGTACGGTCACTACATGGGATATCAGGCACGTTTCAAAAACCGGCTGGTGGGTTGCTTGAAAAGTTAAAAACGGCGCGTGTCCGTTATGATGTTGATGCACATGAACATCTCGTTTGGATAAAGCCGACGTAAGCACCGTCTTTATTTTCACCTATTTTCATTCATTTTCATTCATTTTCATATTATCTTTTATCTCTATATTTTCACCCATTTTCACCTTTTATAAAGTTATAGAGAGAGAAAGAAAAAACGGTCTCTATTTGTTTGCTCACACAGTGTTTATGAAAATGGTGAAAATGGTGAAAATAAAGAGGTGAAAACCATTTTCACGACCGTGAAAAGGGGTGAAAATGGTATGAGCCCGTGACACTATGCCATATCTTTTTGATGGGTTGCCAGGTGCCGTACAGTGGCTTGCCGTGACCGGAGCCGAGCCCGGCAGACCCGGCAGGTGAACACAGGAGATCCCCCACATCGTTGTCTATGAAGGGATAGATCGCGGATATCCGCGAATGGTAGATCACATCGAGAGCATACGAATATGCCATTAAGATCAGACAAGTATAATTCTTCAGGAACAGCACAACGAATGGGTGGATTGTTTCCACCTGTCCGTTTTATGGAACACGATGTAACGACGGAATTATCCACAACCTTAACCGCTTTGACTTCTCTTGTAGCAGGGGAACATACTCCGTTCATTAAGAAAAAGTCTTTACAAGTCCGTAAAGAACTTTTCCCAATACAGAGTGAGTGTATCCCCATATAAAGGTGCCCGTCCCGCCCGTCAATGTCAAAACGGGATGAGAATTGCGGTTTGTTTGCACATAAAAACAGTTTTTTCTTTTATAGCAGCCCGGACTTACCAGAAAAAAGCGTCAATGTGTCACGCAATGCATGAGACCCCGTACAGAATTCCAATATTTTTTTTCTATTAGGGACGTGCCATACAGAAACGGAATATAACAAAAGAACAGAACGTGTATAAGGGGTGGGGGGTTTTGGCGTGCTGGAGCGCTGTATGTTCCACTATTGCGGATTTTTTTAATTTGTTTTGAGTTATCTATTTCTAAGTGAACCGCGCATGGTTCCGCATGTCAAATACTATTAATGACCGCGTGAACCGTGCCGTTTCTGGAGCTAAGCTATCACGCACGCAATGTATCCGGGTTGATCCCCTCATAGTTCACCAGTGTGAAAGCGTGGGACTGTTTATTAGAAAGGGAAGGCACAACGCCCGAGCCAGGGGGATCAGTCTATCACAATGGATCTATGGTCACATGGTGAATGATATCAAAGAGGAGATGACAAAGGGGTTATGAAAGCCCGCCATCATTGTTTCTTGGCAGGTTAGGAGTATGCCCCGTATGTTTCCTGTGGCAAGCAGAGAACATAATGATATGAGTGCGGGGCTTCATCCCGATTTTATCGGCAACGATATCTCGGGTTTCTCCCTTTGATCCCGCCTCTGCCAATGTTGGCATAGGCTGAGGTTTAGATCCTCCTTGACCTTCAGGCAATGTTGCCTTAATGTCTGTTCTTGTTCCCTGTCTTTGTTCTGCCCGATACTTTTATTCAAAATAAAAAATGCAATTCTGGTATTATTATAAAAACCATCGGGCGGTTTTAAGGGCTTTGTTTTCAATAACCATTTTTTTGGGATAGTTGAATTTACTAACACTTGTCAGACATTTTTAAAAAAAAGAATCCGGGTTATTGTCTTTGGCGGATTGCACAATAACAGAGAGCAGATGCGGCGATCCCGAGTGCCGCAAGGGGAATTATTGGGGAGACGGGCGATGCCGGTGTCGGTGTCGGTGTCTGTGCCGGAGCCATGGTGGTCGGTTTTGTGGTGGGGCGCGTTGTGCGTGTCACAGGAACCGTTGTCTCTCCTGTCGTGACAAGGGTGGGTGTTGTCGTGACAGTTTTCTGGGTTGACAGTTTCACGTTGTCGATGTATCCTTCGGCAACCGGACCCATGTTTGAATAATCACCAACCGCCCCGATGAAGATCCGGTTCATCCCGCGCAGGGACTCGTGCGTGTTGAAGAAGTACCCCCAGATCTCCTTTCCTGTCGCCTTTTCGACAACCCGCATGGTGAGCATCGTGCGATCGTCATCGTACTGCACGGTCACACGGTAGGTTTTGTTGTCAAGGAAGTTGACCGTCTTTGCCCCGCTGGTTTCCCCATAGGAAAATGTCTGGCTGCTGACCTCGAATAACTTGTTGCTCGGCGTGACCGCATGCAGCCAGAGCAGGTTTCCGTATTTACCATTCGCAAATTCGGTGAGCGCGATCGTCCCCCGGGTTCTCTGCATCTCTTTTGTGCTGAGGCCGAGCCGGAAGGTGGCGAGATCATCCGTCCTTTGCGGAGTTACATCATACTCAAGGGTGAACGGGCCGTCGTAATGATCAACTTCAATATAGGCATACGACCCCGTGCTGGGCTCAATGGAATAATGATAGATCCCCTTTGCCTGGTCCCAGTAATAGGAATGGGGGCTGTTCGTGATCCAGCCGGGGTCCGTGGTGAACGTGGTCTGATAGACCAGTTCCTCCTGCACCTGCTCCTCAGCGTGCAGAGGCTGTACCAGCAGGAAGATGCCTGCGGCGATAACCAGGGCCAGCAGAATTTTGTGGTGTATCATAGGTCAAGACTCCTGTTTATTGCGATTGTATCGCATTATTCCGGATCAGTTGTTGTTATGAGAGGGATATCATTACGGTGGATGTCCCCGCCACAGACCATGGTGTCGTGACCGGGCCGCCAATGTGAATGTTTGGGGCGTTTTCATCCGGTTTTTTGTCTTCTTAGATGTACTCAATGGGCGTTCATATAAATATCGAATGTGCAGACAGGCAACCGGGATAGATTTATCTTCAAAATCGGGCAATATGATAAAAAGCACTACAACGCGATAGTAGTCTAGCGGCAGGACAGGAGCTTCCCAAGCTTCTAACCCGGGTTCGATCCCCGGCTATCGCATCGGGTATGGAAACGGAACTCAAACGCTGTGCGGTGCGGATTATCGCCGAGAACCGGAAGGGAGTCCTGCGGGACATTACGACCGTGGTTGCCGCCCACGAAGCCAACATCGTGATGATCAGCCAGGAGCTGTTCGATTCCGGCCCCTATGCCGGGATGGCGGAGATCTATTTTGAATACGAACCGGGCCCTGATGACGACCGCGACCAGCTCATCGCTGACCTGAACGATATCCCCTCGGTACACGAGGTGAAGGCATACCAGCCGTTCGGCGATATCTTCGGCTCCCGCGTCATCATCATCGGGGGCGGGGCGCAGGTTGCGCAGGTCGCGCTCGGTGCGGTGAACGAGGCAGACCGTCACAATATCCGGGGAGAGCGGATCTCGGTGGACACGATCCCGCTGATCGGGGAGAGGACGCTCGCCCTTGCGGTTGATGCGGTCGCCCGCCTGCCAAGGGCATCGATCCTCGTGCTCGCCGGATCGATCATGGGCGGAGAGATCTCAAAGGCAGTAGATCGTGTACGGGAAGCGGGCATCCCCGTGATCGCACTGAACATGGCGGGCAGCGTTCCTGAACATGCCGATCTCGTTGTGACCGATCCGATCCAGGCAGGGGTGTTTGCTGTCATGCATGTCAGCACCAAGGCGGTTTTTGACATCCAACGCGTCCGCGGGCGAGAGTTCTGAAATGGATATTATTGAGAAAGCCACCGCGGTGCTGATGCATAACGGTATCGTCGTCTATCCCACCGAGACCGTGTACGGGCTGGGTGCCGACGCGTTCTCCGAGGACGCGATCCTCAAAGTATACGAGGCAAAGAGGCGCCCGCTTGGCCAGCCCATCTCCATTGCGGTGAGTGACTTTGACATGCTTGCTGCGGTCGCACACGTGGATGGTTCCACGCAGAAATTTATCGAGGCATTCCTGCCCGGCCCGGTCACGGTCGTGCTGAGGGCAAAAAACGCACTTCCCAAAATGCTTACCGGGGGGACAGGGTTGATCGGCGTGCGCATCCCCTCCCATGACCTTGCGTTGCGCCTCATTGAACGGTTTGACTCTCCCATAACGGCGACAAGCGCAAACCTCCACGGGGCCAAGGACCCTGCCACCCCTGACGAATGTACCGTGCCCCGGGATTTTCTCATTGATGGCGGAAGGCTCCCCGGCACACCGAGCACCGTCGTCGATCTGGTGAACAGGACGATTCTCCGCAGTGGGGTCCGGGCTGAACAGATCGAACTTCTGCTCGGTTCCCTGTAGGATGAGAACAGATGGATCCGATCCGGTTGCGCGACTTTGTCGTTGATGCAGACGGGTGGATCTACGCCGTCTCGACGTATGACAATACGGAACATGTCGGGTGTGTCCTCCGCTACGTGCCGGACGCCTTGGGCGAACGCATCCGTGCAGGCGGCATACGCTACCGGAAGTTCGATTTTGAGGATGCCTTTGCATTCATCGCGAAGCATAAACCCCGGTATCTCGGTCCCGTCCTGCAAATCCCCCTTTCAGATGTGAAACAGGTGCTCAAACCGGACCGCGAGATGCAACGGATTGCGGCCGGTCACCCGCGGGTGGCGCGACTGGCAGATCTCCTCCAAGTTCCCTCCGGTTTTATCGGGTGCACGGGCTCCCTCCTCTGCGGGCTTGACGACGAGCACTCCGATATTGACCTCGTGGTATATGGGAAGCACTGGTTTTTTGCCCAGCAGACGCTGCGTTCAGCGGTTAGTGCCGGCAGGCTCGAAGGGCTCTCACCGGCGATGTGGCGCAGGGTATACCAGAAACGAAAGCCGGAGATCCCGTATGACACGTTTGTGCTGCACGAAGAGCGGAAATGGAACCGGGGGCAGATCGAGGGGACCTATTTTGACCTGCTCTTTTCCCGTTCTTACGAAGACCAAAACCGCATCACGTTCGGGCCCGGTGGTGTGATTGGCACAGCAACAATAGAGGCGGCGGTGACCGATGCGTCGCTTGCGTTCGACAGTCCTGCCGTCTATGAGGTGAGGCACACGGAATTTTCACGCGTTCTTTCGTTCACCCACACATACTGCGGCCAGGCGCTTGCCGGTGAAGTTATCGAGGCGTGCGGGGTAGCCGAGCAGCACGGGGACGAGCGCTGGCTTGTCGTGGGGACGACACGGGAGGCAAAAGGGGAATATATCGTCTCGAAAACACTCCTTGAGCAGTGATTACATAAGATCCGACAACCGCCGCCCGCCATCATGTTCGCACCGTTCGCGGTATCTGCACCGTCTGCAGGGAGCGTTGAGCGGGTGGTGCGGGACCTCCCCGTCATGGATCGACCTGACCCTGCGCAGTGTCGAAAGAAACTGCCGCCGGTCACGGGGCTGGACGGTGTGAAACCGTGAGACGCCATCCGGGATATATTCCACAAATCCCCCCGTAACCTCGTTTCCGGTCATTTCATGGAGGCAGATGGCACAGCTCGCGATCCGGAGCCGGTCTGCTGCATAGGTGCCATAGGGGGGTGCGCCGGCGGTGCGGATGATGGAGAAGGCACCATCAATGCCGACCCGGTCCACCATCCCGATGATGCCGTACTTCTCCGACATAACCCGTACGTCGGTCTGGTCTGCCGGTTTCCATTCCCTCCTGTTGCACGCTGCAATGCACGTGTCCAGAAATGACCGGAGTTCCAGGTCGATGGCGGAACGGACCGCGAGGACCTCCTGCCAGATCGCGTCAGGATCGAGAGCTGTGCCGAGATGGTAGGAGATTTGTTTGCAGACGGCATACCGGTCGGATTCCGGGTAGGATTCGTTCCGTTCATAATAATACCGCACCGGGCAGGCATGACAACGGACAAGATCGGAGACGGCGACGGGCGCATGCACGCGGTGTTCCTCATGGAGTGGTTGGGAACCGGTCGGATTATACTTATTGCCCCAGAGAGTGCCGGGGTCAAAAAACCGCCGGTGGAACCGCTGACCAGCATTTTCTTACCCGGTTGAAAACAGAACCAATGTTTTCTAATATAGAGAAACATGCAACCAATGTTTTCTAACCTGCATGAAAATATAACCAATATTTTCTTACCCGGATGAAAATGTAAAGAACGTTTTCATAGCAGCACATCAAACGTGTATCCATGACAGGACAGGAAATTTCCGTCAATATCCCGCAGACCCTTGACCCGGTCTACAGCAACATGATCCAGGTCGCATATAAGGAGGACGAGTTCACATTCGTCTTCCTCCACCAGATCCCTGCCGTCAACCAGGCGAGGGCAAAGGCGATTGTATCTATCACGCCGACCCATGCAAAGAACCTGCTTGCTGTCCTCCAGAAGACGGTGGCAGATTTCGAGAGCAAGTTCGGCAAGATCACAACGCCGGCCGACAAGCCTGGAGACGGAAGTGTCACCACGCTGCGCGGGTATTCGTAAATTCCATATTTTTATTACGATACGGGTCGATATTGTGAGGTATTGCGCCGCCGTGGCTTAGCGGTATAGCGGCTGATTCGTAATCAGCAGGTCGGGGGTTCGAGTCCCCCCGGCGGCTTTTTTATTTGTTTTGATTCAATCCCCGTTCGTGTGGATGTTGCGCATGAAGTGAGGAGGAGCGGAGGGGAGGAGCGGAGAAGTACCTGATCGAGCTGCTTTTTGTGCCATCCATCCCCATGATGAATATCCAATGCCACAAGAGCAGCCCCTGTCCCGATCAAACCTTGCCAAAAATGTCCTGATCGTGGTCCTGTGCCTCGGGATTCTACCGCTCACGATCCTTGCAGGAGCAATGGTTCCGCCGTCCCGCATGGTCCCGTTCATTGGCGCGATCCTCGTATTCCAGCCGTTCGCCGCATCCGTCGGGCTGGTGCTCGGCGTTCCTCCACCAGCGATC
Source organism: uncultured Methanomicrobiales archaeon (assembly GCA_903900025.1). GTDB lineage: Archaea > Halobacteriota > Methanomicrobia > Methanomicrobiales > Methanospirillaceae > MVRE01. Next base: position 47,612 of record CAIULN010000040.1, read on the forward strand.
CTCGTGACTATGTTTTGTGTGGGGATGGGGGCAGTTACCGGCATCCTTACGCTCTGTGACCTCTTTGCGCAGCGGTGGGAACGGCTTGCCGTGGCGATCCAGAACGTGCACACAATAACCAGAGGCTCGGTGCGGTTCAGGAAATACGGGATTTTGATGTTTTTTCCGTTTATCTGGGTGCCCGGGCTCGGGCTGTACGGCTGTACGCTGGTCGCATGGCTCTTTAAGTGGCGGCGTGTGCACCATCTTGCTGTCCTGATGGCAGCCTGGATGATCGCCGCAATTATCGTCATGATCGCATCACTGGGAATTTCTTTTGCCATATCGTGAGGGGCATCCACCGTTGTGAAGAACAAGGACGGCGACAGGATTTCCATCCGGTAAATTACCAACAATTGCTGCGATGATTCAAAAAAAATCCGTCATGCCGGACAGGCCTGCTATCTTTCTGATGACCAGGAGAATGTAGTACAGAGAACCTTTTGGGAATGTATCAGACTGTAAAAGTTCTGGACACAGGCAGGGTGCATGTGCAAGGGGACTGCACAAGAGAGGGCATTCTACAAAAGACAGAAATAAAAAAAAGACAATACAATAGTTATTTATTAGTGTGCAGGTGTTCCGGGAATGGATAATGACCAGAAAAAAGGGAGGAAAACTGACTTTCATGATAAAGTCGAGTCCGGGCGATTACATGAGATGAGCAATAAAGAGTTAAAAATTGTTATTTCAGAAATTCTTGCGGACCACTTATCCCGTCAATCGGGGAAGGATCCAGAACCCAAACAACAATAACAGGATCCAACTCCCCTGCCTTTTTTTCCTTTTTTTGTACTATTTAGGGGATCACACACCAATATGAGGGGAGGCCCGCCCTTCCTCTCAGAGGGTTCAATCGGACCGTGCCGTCATCCCATCATTAATGGCTCTGGAGATAGGTCAACAGCCTGCATTTTCCTTCAACCGAATGGGTCAGCGGAAAGGCTTCGATCGGGTGTGACATAAAGAGCAGGCACTTTTCCCCGATGCATTCCTTTTCACCACTCGCATTTGCCAGCGATATCGGACAGACTTTCATACCAGTATGTTGATTGTAATGCTACAATGGTATTTTCATGGTACAACGGCCTGTGGGTGCGCAATTGCCCAGTTGCCCACGACATTCGCATCCAAAACTCATGTTCAGCCACCGGGAACCACCGCGGTGCACAACCATACGAAAAAGTGTATCATTTCAGACCCCTAACCTCTCTTTAACCCAATGAACACCCGCGAGATCATCTCCGCTGCGAAGTACCTTGCATCCATAAAACCTGCGTTTTTGCTTTCGGAGCTCTGCTCCAGTCTCCCTGATGACGTCCCGCCCCACGAAGTCTGCCGGGCACTCGCTCCACACCTCGGGGCGCTGGATCTGACCGCAACAAAAACCGGGGGCGATTATGAGATCAGGAGAAAAATAAAAACCGCGCCGTATATCCTCAGCGGGCAGGAGAAAGACCGGATCGACTCATTCCTTGCGGCACGCCGCATTCCTCCATCACTCGAACGTGCGGTTGAACAGTACATCACAAAAAAAGTGCAAAAACCGTGGGACGACCCGGTCATTCTCGAACGGCTCCGCAGGGCGATCGTGGCGCAGAAGGCGGAGTACTGGAAGGCGGCGGCAAAAAAACGTTCCCTTGCGTATACAAAAGGCTACACTGTTCTTAGCTACCTTGCCTACCATTTCCCGGTGTATTTTATGCAGACTGAATACCTGATGCGAACCCTCGCCTCCGCAGGACTGCTCAGGCAATCAATGGCCATTGTCGACATTGGCACCGGGCCCGGCGTCGTCCCGCTCGCAATTGCCGGTTTTTATTCGCATCTTGATACTGCCACGGCAACCCTGCACACGATCGAACGATCCGAGGAGCATATCGAAGCATTGTTGTTCCTGGCAGCATCGTTTTGTGGAGATATTCCCCGTGTCGTGATCAGACCCCCGGTGAAGGCGGACATCAGGGACCTGCCGGATGCTGCACTCCCTGACCGGATCGACCTGCTCGTCTTTTCAAATGTCCTCAACGAACTTGATGATTTCACGACTGATCAGCGGGCAGATCTTGTCATGAAGCTTGCAGAACGGCTCTCACCGGACGGGTCGATCCTGATCGTCGAACCCGCGGAGAAGGAGAACACGATCCGGCTGCGATCACTCTCCCGTGCACTCGCAGGCCGCGGGCTGACCGTTCACAGCCCGTGCGCGTTTCTCTGGGGCACACGCTGCGACCCCTCCCGCTGCTGGAGCTTTAAGACACAGGCAGACATCAGGCCCACGCGCCTGATGGAGCGGCTCGCCGCATGCGATGAGCCGTTCCGGTACATCAACATCGATATCAAGTACGCCTACGTGATCCTGCGCCGCGACACAACGGTGCAGCACCCGTACCATATTCCGCCGCGTTCAAAATATTCCCGGTTATCAAAACTTCACCTGCATCTCAACCGCAGGATCAATATCATCGCCGCAAAGATGTCGCAGGAACTGGGCGATAAAAAAACCCACGTGTTCAAGCTGTGCGACGGGACGGCGGCAAAACCGGTGTATGGCGTACTGCCTGCGTACCACATCACCCCGTCAAACGAGGTTCTTATTCCAGCACGGTACGGGGATATCATGGAGCTCCACAACGTGCTGGTCCGGTACAACAAGGCGCACGATGCATATAACCTGCTGATTAACCGGAACACAAGGATCCATCCCGCATATCAGAAGGAAGGAGATACTGAGGATTATTAATCACAAAAATTGCTCAACGGTTTTCTGAGCCATCATGGCAGGTCATATTTTATTATTGATGGAAACGTGATGAGCTTGGAGTCCCTGTCTGCATTCAGCACGTCCTTGGCTCCTGGCTCCCGACTGCATAGAATGTGGATGGGTCATTCTGGTTGTTGTACTCGGTTGTGATCCAGCCGGCTGAACGGGCGGTGTTCGAGATGCGGACTTCGTCTATCAGGCCTCTGAAATAATGTTTAGTAGTGAAGATGCTTTCCCTTTGAGCACCAATAGATACAAGACTAGTTGCTCCACTACCCGACCCGGTTGCGGGTTTGCTCCCGAGACTCACGCCATTGAAATACCCTGCCAAATTCGTTCCATCATGGGTTAATACTGCATGATACCACGTATTCAAGGACAATTGACCCACCGTGAGTACAGTCACAACTCCTCCAGAAACACCCCACCTATCGCGATCGAAATATAATGAATAAGTTCCATCACCATTATTCTTATAACCTATATTATATGCTACATCGTTCGTGTCATCTATTTGATGCACAATTCTCTGATACTGATAGGTACCGCTGCTGTCAGGTTGCGTCGCGACACGGAACCATGCATCGATGGTAATGGCGCCACCCGTAATGCCCAGATTGTCCGAAACCCACAAGTATTTATTAGTGTTCGCACTACCAAAGTTGGCGCTCCAGTTTATTTTTGCATCCGTAGCAGCAAACGTAACACTATTTACATTGGTGAGGAGGTACGCACCCTTTGCGTCTGTAAGGCCACTCAGATGCCAGACGGCCTTGTAGTTGCTATCCCAGACATTGGTCGGATCCTGCTGGACCCCTGCGCTGGAGTACCCGTAGTACATGTAGATGATGGTATTGGCCGTGGAGGTCGTGGAATTGACCACCGGCACCTTCACCCATGCCACGAGAGCGCCGGTGCTGTTCCTATACGACTCGATCTCGTGGGAGAGTTTGGTGGTCCCGTCCGATGTGGTGAAGAGGATATCGTTGCCGTTCGTCATGGCACGGGCGGCAAGATCCGCGTCCGAAGTGAGGCTGATGAGCACCGGGAAGTTGGACTGGTCCGAAGGTACCTTTGACTTATCGATGGTGATGTTCTTCCGGTAGTTCCAGTTGTTGTTGTACCACGCCGGGTTGGGGGTGACGGTGATGTAGTTATTCGAGGTGTTGGTATTCGATCCGCCGGCATTGGTGGCATTCAGCGAGACGGTGTAGGTACAGGCAGCCGCGTACGTATGAACCGGGTTCTGCATCGTGGCATTCACTACCGATCCGTCACCAAAACTCCAGTTCCACGAGGTCGGGGTATTGAGCGATGTGTCAGTGAATGTTACCGGAAGCAGTGCCATAACGGTAGTGGGAGTGCCCGTGAAGCTTGCTACCGGGGGTGTTGTAGATACATTAACCCACGTTACCTGTGTGGATATGTTCGATCCGCCGGCATTGGTAGCCGTGAGGTTGATGCTCCAGTTCCCAACGCCGAATGACTGTATTGGACTCGGCGATGTGCTGAACTGGAACCACGTATTATTTCCGGTCAGGTTCTTCGCTCCCCAACTCCACGCATTCGGGGTGTTGGTCGATGAATCAGTGAATGTTACCGATAGCGGTGCAGGCCCGGAAAGGGGAGCGCCCGAAAAGCCTGCTACCGGGGGTGCAACCCCAAACGTTGCTGAAATTGTGTGATCCGCTATAATATTCGTGAACGTATAGCCGGACGATGCTGGTTGAGACACGCCGTCTACGGAGATATTCCTGATTTCGTACAGGGAGTTTGCAGTAATCGTAAACGACTGGCTGGCTCCATCAATAACCACCACCGTTCCTGAAGGTGCAATCGTACCGCCGGAACCTGCTGATGCCGTGATGGTGTGCGTGTACGGTCTCGGCAGGGATGGGAGAACCGTAAACGGCTGGAGGATGCCGGATGCCAGTATGAAAACCCCATTGCCTTTGATATACACAATCAGGACTTTCTTTGGGGAAGTACAGGAGGTTGGCGGGGGATCATAGACCAGCTCTTCACCGATTCCCCAGGATGTCCAGGCACCGGGGGCGCCGCTCTTGGTGAAATTGATGGTCTGGTCAGTGCCATCAACGAGAATCTGGAGCGTCTGCCTCTCAAGCGTATTCCCGCCATTATGGGTTATTGTCACCCTGCAGCTCTGGTTCGAAATCCCTGCACTGAGTGACGGTAATTTCTCCGGTGTCGGTTGCGACCAGAGCAGGACGCCAACAACCCCAACAGCGAGGACGACAATGGCGATGAGGAGGATTGCCCCGATAATCTCAGAGACTGCATTATCGTGCCGGAATATCATGGAAACCTCATCACCTCGGCGAATCTGAGTGGTACCCGCAGGATACATTCTCCCGTGGTTCATCCTTCCCCTCACCGTCCCCTATTGCGGGTGGCCCGGGCAGGAGAATAGCCCGGGGGAGGCGGACACCCCGGTATACGGGTGCCGTTATCCGGTTATGGAGAGGGATTGTATTTAATACTCTCCTGCGATCTCCCTGAGAGGCGTTGCACAGCAGGAAGTGCCTGATCAGAACCCTTCCTACACACCGGCTGGAAAAGTGAGACGGGAGAGGTTTTCATCCGGCATTCAGCACGTCCACTGCTCCTGGCTCCCAAGGGAAGAGAAGGTGGAGGGGCTGTTCTGGTTGCGGTATTCGGTCAGGATCCAGCCGGCTGAACGGGCGGTGTTGGAGATCCGGACTTCGTCGATGATACCATTCATATAATAACTGGCCGACGAGTCAATCGCCCTTCCTATAAACGCGTGACTATCAGCCGTGTTGTACGTGTGGGCAAACCCGGAACCGAGCTCTGTCCCGTCCACGTACCACCGTCCTTTCGTTCCATCGTTGACGAGTGCATGGTATTTCCAGCTGCCAGTCGCCGCTGCTGTCAAGGTGTCCCAGTCGTTCCCTGAACCCCATCCCCATAAGAAATTATTGGCACCCCAGATCAATCCTCCAAACTTCTGGTTAAGGGCGGTATTTCCCCAGGTAACCAGACCTTGATTGCCCGTAGTGTCCAGCTTGGCCCAGAAGGTTATGGTACGCACGGCATTGGCGGTAATGCCGATATTATTCTTGGATTCAATGTAGTCATTGCTTCCATCCAAATCCAGTCCCCCGTTTATCTTGGCAGCAACCTGGTTACCTGCTATCATCGAGCCAGCAGATGTTCCAGAGTTGGCATTGGATGTGCTGTCCAGCATCTGCGGAGCGGTGCCAGCGGGGTTTTCCTTTAAGTGCCAGACCCCCGTGTAATTGCTGTCCCAGACGCCGTTTACGTTCTGCTGGTTCGCGGCTCCGGAGTTATTGTAGTACATGTAGACGGTGGTATCGGTCAAGGAGCTGACGGACGGAACCTGCACCCACGCGACGAGGGCGCCGGTGCTGCTCGTATACGACTCGATCTCGTGGGGGATTTTCGTGGTCCCGTCCGATTTGGTGAAGAGGATGTCGTAGCCGTCACTCTTCGCGCTGGATTTGAGGTTTGCGTCCGTGAGGCTGATGAGGACCGGGAAGCTGGTCAGATCTGCGCTCACCTTGGTATGGTCGATGGTGATGATGTTCCGGCGGCCCCAGTTGCAGTCGTACCAGGCAGGGCTGGGGCTGGCATTGATGTAGTTATTCGAGGTTTTATTGCCGCTGCCCCCGGCATTGGTGGCGGTGAGGTTGATACTGTATCTCCCCACAGGGAAGGTGAATGTCGGGTTCCGGGCGTTGGATCCGAACTCCGTCCACCCGACAGTGGCGTTCTTATATTCCCACTTCCACGAGGTCGGGGTGTTGCTCGATGTGTCAGTGAATGTTACCGGAAGCGGTGCAGTCCCGGAAAGGGGAGTGCCCGTGAAGTCTGCTACCGGGGGTGTAGTTGCGGTGAAATACCCTGTTCTGGTAAACGTGTTGCTGCCTCCGGCATTGGTGGCTGTGAGATTGATATCGTACGTTCCATTAGGGAAGCTGAACGCAGGGTTCTGCGCAGTGGAAAACTGCGTCCAGGCTTGAGTGGCGTTCTTAAATGACCAGTTCCACGCTGTCGGGATATTGAGCGATGAGTCAGTGAAGGTTACCAAAAGCGGTGCAGTCCCGGAAAGGGGAGTGCCCGTGAAGCTTGCTACCGGGGGTACAACCCCAAACGTTGCTGAAATTGTGTGATCCGCTATAATATTCGTGAACGTATAGCCGGACGATGCTGGTTGAGACACGCCGTCTACGGAGATATTCCTGATTTCGTACAGGGAGTTTGCAGTGATCGTAAACAACTGGCTGGCTCCATCAATAACCACCACCGTTCCTGACGGTGTAATTGAACCGCCGGTACCTGCTGATGCCGTGATGGTGTGCGTGTACGGTCTCGGCAGGGATGGGAGAACCGTAAACGGCTGGAGATACACAGTGGAAAGATATGAGTAGCTGTCACCATTCCTGTATACGATATCCACTTGTCCCGGTAATGCACAGGAGGGCTCTGGCGGAGCATAGACAAGAGTCTCGCCAATCGCCCACGAAGTCCACGGGCTTGCGGTGCCTGTCATGTTGAAGTTGGCAGTCTGGTCGTTGCCATTGACAAGCAGGCGGATTTCAGTGTTCGTCACCGTCTCACCACCGGAATGAGTGAGTATCACGTTGCAGCTCGCATTGGTGATACTGGCGCTGAATGACGGGATCTTCTGGGCCACTGGCTGGGACCAGAGGATGGTCCCGACAATGGCGACTGCGATGACCACGATGCTGATGAGCAGGACGGCACCAATGGTTTCTGATACTGCTTCATCGTGCCGGACCGGGTACATCATGGTCGCTCCATCAATGGTCAGAATTTGAAGGCACAGCGCATTGTTCATCGCTGCCAATGGCCTTCTTCCAGCAATGCCGTGTTGATGACGAGGTTTTGGTTTGATTCCTATATCAAACTAATTCAGGGTTTTATATCTCACCATAATGCCGGGCGGTGGGACATTGTGTTGTTCTTAATGAAATTCAGCGACCATGTATTCAGAATAATCCTTGACGTGTGCCACCGGCAGACCCGCAGAACATTCCCCCAGACAGGACAAAAAGACAGTGTCAGGCTTTCACGACACGGATGGATGCCATTGCCGGGTTTTTGGCAACCGGCCGGAGAGATGAAGGGAGCATCTTTTGGCAATCAGCACGCCCACTGCTCCTGGCTCCCGACTGAATAGAAGGTCGAGGGGCTGTTCTGGTTGTTGTATTCGGTCAGGATCCAGGTGGAGGATCGTGCGGAGTTTGAGATGCGGATTTCGTCAATACCTCCATTAAATAATCGGGTAACATCATAGGGAGAACGCCCCAAGTTTACATTTACCGGGGAAGAACTCATACTGAGAGTATTCGCTGTTGTTTTTAGGGAAACGCCATTGACAAATACCTCTACATAGGTTCCATTGTATCTTCCTGCTAC
>CAIULN010000041.1 GCA_903900025.1 uncultured Methanomicrobiales archaeon
CGCTCGTCCACGAGTTCCCAGAGCGTGCCATCGGTGATTGCCTGCCGTATGCGGGCGATCTCGGCAAGCGTGACGAACAGGTTATGGAGTGCAAGCAGTCGCTCCCGCTCACCCGAAGTGCGGATTTCATCAGCGGCATGGCTCCGGCAGACCTGGCAGGCACAGGGGAGCTCAACGAGTTCGTCAACCTTGTAACTGCCGTGGGAGGTGAGATACCTCCCCTCCTTTGCATAGAGCGCGTACGCAGCCGAGTCAAACAGGTCACAGCCCATTGCCGTGGCAAGTGCAAACATTGCAGGGTGCCCGGCGCCGAAGAGATGGACGCAGGCAGATGGCGGGAGCGTCTTTTTTACCGCCATGACGACCTCTACAAGCTCGCGGTACCGGTACCCCTCCATGAGCGGCACGACAGCACCGATTGGGCAGAACGTACAGCCCATGTCGCCAATCTCTTGTGCCGCACGTTTGCGGAGATCAGGATGGATGCCGCCCTGAACCGGAGCGGCGATGGGGGCATCGTCCCCGAATGTCGCTTTTGCCTCCCGCAACCGTTCCATGGTGATCGCAAGCTCGCGTTCTGCGGTTGCATGGTCTGCGGAAGGGGATGTGGGGATATCGAGCGGCACCCAGATGTCACTTTTGATATCGCGCTGGAACGAGAGCGTTTCAAGGTTTGATACTGACACCTCGCCATATACCGAGAGCTGGAACGAGCCGGAGTCGGTCATGATCACGCCATCGAAATCAAGTACCTTGTGCAGTCCTTCTGCTAGCGCCTGCTCCCGGAACTGCATGCTCTGGCTGAAGATGTACGCGTTGGTGATGATGGCCTCGACTCCCATCTTCTGCATCTCGGAGGGGGTGATGAGCGGGAGATGGGGGTTGATGACGGGCAGGAGTGCGGGAGTCTTTATGACCTTTTTTCCGACAGCAAGTTTTCCGCACCGCCCTGCTATATCGTAATCAAGACTCTCGAACTGTATTGCCATGCTCCTTTCGCCCCACAATTCGTTTGATCTATGCGTTGATCGGGTTAAACAGTTGTCGTGTTCTCAGGTGATTGTTCACGTAAGTCCAGCCTTGGGTAAGGCTGTCCTTACTAAAGTCAGACCTTTGTCAAGGTCTTCCTTCATGAAAGATCTGCCCCTCGAACGTGAGCACTTCGACACGGTTGCTCGTCCAGCACCCGCCGGGGAGTCCTGCTTTTGCACAGGTATGGTCAAGGAATGTGGGGCTGTCCCAGCCGTACTCGGTGGCGACCTGAGGGAGCAGGAGCCCGCTTGTCCCCATGCCCTTTACGATCAGCCCGTGCCGGCCCACCTCAATGTGGGACGGGCGCTGGTCCGGTTCACATTCCAGTTTCTGCGGCAGGGTAAGGACGGTCACTTCGACCGTGATGCTGGAGAGTTCGGCACCAATTACCGGCGGGAACCTCGGATCCTGGAGCGCTGCTGCCACTGCTGCCTCTCCGATTGCCTCACCAAGCGGCATTACCGGGTACGGAAAACCGATGCAGCCCCGCAGTCCGCCATCCTGTGTGAGCGTGACAAACACTCCTCGTTTCTCAAAAAAGACCGGCGTGAGCTGCAGTGCCGGTTTTGGGGTTTTTACAATTGCATGCCCGATGGTGCCGCGTGCAAGGTGCACGGCGACATTTCCTTCCTGTGCGGTGAGCAGGACCATGTGCTTCCTCCCTTTGAATCTGCTGGTGAGTC
>CAIULN010000042.1 GCA_903900025.1 uncultured Methanomicrobiales archaeon
AGTGGATGCCTATGGTCCGGTCGCAGACAACTCCGGCGGCATTGCCGTGATGTCCCACCAGGACAAGGGCGTGCGCGAGATTACCGATACACTGGATGCAGTCGGCAACACCACTGCGGCAATCGGAAAGGGATTTGCAATCGCCGGTGCAGCACTCACGGCACTGGGTCTTTTTGCCGCATACACGCAAGCGGTTCATTTGAATATCGTTGATATGCTCAACCCGGTTGTTTTCGTCGGGGTCCTCCTTGGCGCCATGCTGCCGTTCCTCTTCTGCTCCTTTGCAATGAAGGCTGTCGGTCTTGCGGCGGGCAAGATAGTGCAGGAGGTGCGGCGCCAGTTCAGGGAGATCAAGGGGCTGATGGAGGGGACAGCAGAGCCCGACTATGCCGCATGCATCACCATTTCCACCGATGCAGCACTGAAGCAGATGGTTATTCCCGGCTGTCTCGCGATCGTTGCACCGCTCCTCATCGGAAAAGTGCTGGGTATCGGTGCCCTTGCCGGGTTCCTTGTCGGATCCATTGCCACGGGATTCCTGCTTGCCGTGATGATGGCAAACGCCGGCGGTGCATGGGACAACGCCAAGAAATACATCGAACAGGGGCACCTTGGCGGCAAGGGTTCGCCCGCCCACACGGCTGCGGTCACCGGGGACACGGTCGGCGACCCGTTCAAGGATACCGCGGGTCCCTCGCTTAATATCCTGTTAAAACTGATGGCGATCGTGTCGGTGGTCTTTGCCCCGTTACTACTGTAACAACATTTTTTTTTGAATTTTTTTTGGGCTTTTCTCTCATTTCCATCTGTCGTTTTTGTTACCACGGTTCATTCTGGTTATTGAAAATGCACATAACTCCTGCCCCCGTTTTTTTTGATTACGGAGCCGAAATCAGCAAGGTGAAGAAGATCCATTATGCCCACTCATGCCACGTGTTATACAAATGCATGATCTCATGGATCGTGAACTGCTGGTGGCTGTGTTCCATCATGTACCGGAAGATGTCATTCTCCGGGATTTCAGGAAAGACGGATGATTGCAGCGAGGCGCGGGGGGGATGCAATCAACGGTTCCCCGCATTCTTGTTGTCGTGCGCAGGTATTTTTCTGCCAGCCAGCCCAGTATACAGGTATGAGCGATTCGTCAATCCTCATCGGCACAGTCACTGTCGGGAACATCATCGCATTCATGCTGGTAGCCCTCGCGGTCATATTCGCCGCGTACCTGATGTACAAAACGGTCAAAGCTATTCTCGCCCGGTACACGACCCGGTCGGTCGCCCGCTGGACTGCACGATTCGCAGGGTACCTTGTCCTGCTCGCCGGGTTCTACTGGATCGACCTTATTTTCCTTGGGTTTGATATCGAGGCAACGATTGCATCCCTCGGAATTATCAGCATTGCGCTCGCGTTCGCCTCGCAGCAGATCATTTCCAGCCTGCTTGCCGGGTTTCTGATCGCGATGAACCGCACGATTGCCCTCGATGACTGGGTGGAGGTCGGGGGGGATCCCGCCACCGGCCTCTCGCAGGTGAAGGATATGACGTTCACCCGCACCATCCTGAAGGACCGGGACGGCCGGGTCTTCCTGATGCCAAACTCCACCCTGCTCTCGTCAAAGATCGTGAACTATTCAAAATCGGGGTTCATCGAGATCCCGCTCAACCTGATCCTCCCGGTCACGATCCCTTTTACCAGGGTACAGGACACGTGCCTGTCAATCCTGTCGGAGAACCCCGATATTCTCCCAAACAAACAATCCGGGGGTTCGGCGGCAAAACGGGGCATCCGCTCCTCATTCTTCTTCCAGGGTTACAGCCGGCTCGGGAAGAGAACGGACCTGCTCACACCACGGGTACTCTTTACCGGGATCACAAACCAGGGGAACGCGGTCAGCATCCGGTTCTGGATCCAGGATGTCGTCAGGCGCGAGGATATCATATCCGATGTGCTTGCGGAAGTCTCAAAGCGGTTGAATCCTGGTACAACTCAGTGAGGAACATCCATGACTGCACGTATTCTTGTCGCATATGCATCACGGAAAGGGTCAACAGCCGAGATCGCACAGGCTGTCGGAAAGGAACTGGAAACAACCGGCGCCCGCGTTGATGTCGTGGAGCTGGGGAAGATCTCAACGCTTGCCGGCTACGATGCGGTTGTGGCCGGAGTACCGGTCTACATGGGGAAGGTTGAAAAGGACATTTCGAAATTTGTTGCAAAGCACCGCGACCGTCTTGCCATCATACCGGTTGCCGCATTTGCCGTCGGGATCGCACCGGTAGCCCCCCGGATAGAGTCTGTCGAAAAGGTACAAGAAGACCTCACAACGGAGTTGCGCCCTATAAAACCGGTCGCATTGACGGTCTTTGCCGGCAAGCTCGACCCTGAAAAGATGTCCTTTATCGAGCGAAAAATGACCGGGCTGATGAACGTCACGACCGGGGATTTCCGCAACTGGAACGCGATTGCTGCGTGGGCGAGGGAACTGCCGGGGAAGCTGAAGGTATAAACGGGCCATTACAGTTCGTCCGGCATCATGCGCGTAACGGGCGGCTCATATCACAAGGGCGTTGACAGCGTAGGAGGAATTTCGGCGGACGGGAATGGGGTGGGGATGACGTGAAGATTGGGGCTGGCGTCGCCCGGTATTCATTCACATGGCCCCTTCTTCCTTCATTCGCAAACAGGTACCAGTTTGCCTTTTAATTTCGCTTCGAGGTCAAGCCTCATCAGTTCCACGACGTTGTTTACCATCCCTTTTGTCTTGGTGATCACGAGCTCGTCATGCATGAGGAATTCCGTATCCGTTATGGTGTTAAACTGCGCCCCGTGCGTCCGGTAGGAGATGCCAAACGGCGCCAGCAGGTACCCCATCTGCTGGAAGTACAGGTAGATGTCCATGGCAGTCTTTGTCGCACCGTCCTCATGGCCGGAGACCATGACCCCCACCACCTTGCCTTCCGTTAGCCCCGGCTTCTTTAACAGGTAGAGGTTCTGGATGCAGTTCAGCCGGTCGAGGAAATCCTTGAGCCGCGCTGACATGTTGTTCCAGTTGATCGGAGATGCGACGATGACCGCTTTTGACGCGATGACCATCTCATGGAACGCGGGCATGTCATCGAGCTGATCCCGGCACGGATATTTGCAGGCATTATCCCTCATGCTGTAGCAGCACCAGCAATGGTTGATGGAAAACTCATTCAGGTTATAGCGCCGGTAGCTCACGCCCTTTGCCTTGAGCTCCTCCTCTGTGAGGTCCGCCATGTATCCCGTATTGTTCGCCCGGTGGCTGCTACCGTTGATCAGGAGCACATCAAACCGTTCACCATCGTACCTGAGCTTCGTCTTCTCCGTAATCTCCGTAAACTCCCGTCCGGTGCCAGCGCACTGCGGGCATTCCGTCAGCGGGTTCTCACCTCTTGAGGTGAACCCGCATACATTGCACTTCCAGGCCTTACTTCGCCGGGCGCTGCTCAGTTTCACTTCCTCTGGTGCAGTAATAGGCATGCTGGAACCCCTCCTCGTCAAGCACCGGGCATCCCGGGCAGAGACACCCCTGTTCCTCTTGTATGCAGATACTCTTTCCGCTGACCGCAAGACAATAGGCGATCTCTTCGTTGCAGTGCACGTAGCTCGGGCACATTCTGCAGATACAGAGCCCGATTCCTTTTTCCTTATCCGTGATCTATCCCTCCTGACATTTCAACCTGCGTTGATTTCACAACTACTTATACTGTTAACCTCCCCTGAAAACCGTGAATCGTGCATGTAACAGTTCCCCGCTGATGCAAACCTGAGGAGAGTGCAGTGGTAATCCACAGATTCTCACAATTCTCACCATGAAAACAGGAAATACTTTTGTGTACAAAAAATTTTTGTTGACCGGGGGGAGAGCAGAACCATCCTAGCGCAGGACAGCGATCATTGCTTGCCCGCAGTTCCCCTGCCAGGGATGGTTCGATCGAAGCGCTCTTCACCTTCAACAAATAACCACTCCACGTAGAGGCAGGATTTCCGGTATGCCAATTCACATGACACACGTCGTGCATGAAAAAAACCCAGAGCCGGACAAGCAGTTCCACACACTTCCGGAGATCGAGCTCTTTACAGCCCTCGGTACAACCGCACAGGGACTGACGTCAGAAGAGGCAACAGCCCGCAAAGAGCTCTATGGGCGCAATGACATCTCCCATATCAGGAAACGACCGGCCATCATCCGGTTCCTGGAGCATTTTAAGAACCTGTTGATCATCATCCTGCTCATCGCTGCGGCAATATCAGTGTTTGTCGGTGAATTCACCAATGCAACGATAATTTTTATTATTGTCATTGTCAGCGTTACGCTGGATTTTTTCCAGGAATACAAGGCAGAAAATGCAGCAGACCTCTTGAAACAGAAACTTATTTCGAAAGCAGCAGTGTTCAGGGACGGGAAGCGGGTTGAGCTGCCCATCACCGAAATGGTCCCGGGTGACCTGATCTTCCTTGCTGCCGGGGATATTGTTCCCGCTGATGCCCGCGTGCTGGCTGAACGGGATTTTTATATCAACCAGTCTGCCCTTACGGGTGAGCCGTTCCCGGTTGCAAAGACTGCCGGTATTGAAGATCCCGATACACCGCTGACAGAGGCGGGCAACTATATCTTCCTTGGCACATCGGTCGTCAGCGGCACTGCAACGGCGGTCATCACACGGACAGGGATGTCGACCGAGTTTGGCAGGGTAGCAAAAACCTTAATCGAACGCCCCCCGGAAACGGAGTTCGAACGGGGCTTAAAACAATTCAGTTACCTGATGTCAAAATTTGTCTTCTTCCTTGTCATCTTCGTATTCTTCATCAATGCGCTATTCCGGCACGGCGTCCTTGAATCGCTCCTCTTCTCGGTTGCGCTTGCCGTGGGCATGACGCCAGAACTGCTCCCGATGATCCTCTCCTTGAACCTGTCCAAGGGTTCGATAGCAATGTCACAGAAGGGTGCGATCGTCAAGCACCCGGAATCGATCCAGAATTTCGGAAGCATGGATGTGCTCTGTACCGATAAGACCGGTACCCTCACAAAGAACCAGATCGCACTCGTGCGGCACCTGGACACGGAAGGAAACGACAGCGAGAATGTCCTGCTGTACTCGTACATTAACAGTTACTTCGACACGGGCCTCAAAAGCCCCTTAGACGAGGCAATTCTCAAATTCCGTCATATCGATATCGATGCCTACCGGAAGATCGATGAGATCCCCTTCGATTTCCTGCGCAAACGGGTCTCTGTGATCGTCTCCGGGGAATCCGACTGCATCCTGGTGTCAAAAGGCGCGCCGGAGGAGATCCTTCGCGTCTGTTCGTCTGTTGAACGCAGGGGTGTTGTCGAACCGCTCACTGAAGCCGGAAAGGAGCAGATCAACACCATCTACCAGTCCCAGAGTGCGGCAGGGTTCAGGACGCTTGCAGTCTGTTACCGTTCCGTGCCCGATGGCCAGCCACGGTTTTTTGCCACCGATGAAAAAGGGATGATCCTTGTCGGCTTTGTTACATTCATCGATCCGCCCAAGGAGAGCGCCCGCGACTCAGTCCAGCTGCTGGCCCGGTCCGGGATCGAACTGAAGATCCTGACCGGTGATAACGAGCTGGTAGCCAAAAAGACCTGTGAACTGATCTGGCTTCCGGTCAAAGGTGTCCTGACGGGCGCCGAAATTGAACATCTGGACCAGGAAACCCTCTCACGCGTCGTCGAAAACGTGACGATCTTCTCCCGTATGACACCGGTGCAGAAGAACCGGGTCATGATCGCCCTGAAACGGAACGGCCATGTAGTCGGCTTCATGGGCGATGGCATCAACGATGCCCCTTCCATCCGTGAAGCGGATGTCGGCATATCGGTTGAAAACGCCGTGGATATTGCAAAGGAATCTGCCGATATCATCCTGTTGAAAAATGACCTGCGGGTTCTCAATGACGGCGTGCTTGAAGGCAGGAAGACCTTCGGGAACACCATGAAGTATATCCTGATGGGGACGAGCTCCAATTTCGGGAACATGTTTTCCGTGGCCGGCGCATCGCTCTTCCTCCGGTTCCTCCCGATGCTCCCCATCCAGATCCTGCTCAACAACCTTCTCTACGATGTGTCTGAATCCACCATCCCGACCGATAATGTTGATGCGTCCTATATCAGCACACCGAAGAAATGGGACATTGAATTCATCAAGAAATTCATCATGGTATTTGGCCCGATCAGTTCGATCTTCGATTTCATCACGTTTTTTGTCCTGCTGTTCATCTTTAATGCCGATGCAGCGCTCTTCCAGACCGCATGGTTCATCGAGTCAATCTGCACCCAGACGCTGGTGATTTTTGTGATCAGGACACGGGTCGTCCCGTTCTATAAAAGCAGACCGAGCATCCCCCTGATGATAAGCACGCTCCTGATTGTCGCGATTGCATGCATCCTGCCGTTCACGGTGATCGGCAGCATATTTTCGTTTGTCCCACCGCCGGTCTCGTTCTTTGTTGTGCTGGCCGGGCTTGTTGCCGGGTATCTGATCATGGTCGAGCTGGTGAAACGGTGGTTCTACCGGAAATATTCTTCATTTATTGAGCGGAAAACGGTGAAGATTGCGAGCCCGTGATGCTTGGTTGGCCAAAGGAATAAATCCCGTGCTGGTAGAATGACACTACCGATATACGGTGATTTCATGACAACCACGACCCTTTTCATCTGTATGCTTGTTGTCACTTCGGCACTACTCATATCCGGGTGTGTGCAGCAGCAACAGCCAGCGTAGCCACCTCAAACGGTGCAACAGTCTCCGCAGGCAACAGCGGTGCCAGCGGCTGATGCGGTAAAAGTTTCAGATACATCTTCAGGAAAGACCCTTGGGGATTCGAAGGGCATGACCCTGTACTATTTTTCAAATAACGTTCCCGGCTCGAGGAAAAGCTCCTGCAGTAAACAGTGCCCCGTGGCATGGCCGGTCTTTTCCGGTGATGTTATCGCTGTATCAGCCCCGCTTGCCTCATCAGACTTTTCATCCTTCACCCGGACGGATGGTATCAAACAGGCAACCTACAGAGGACGGCCACTCTATTACTTTAATGCCGACACAAAGCCCGGCGACACCAAAGGGCAGGGCGTCAATAATGTATGGTTTATCGCAAACATTTCCGGCACGGTCCCGGCAGTTACAATTCCTGCAACGACGGTACCGACGACGCAATCCATAACAACCGCACCGACTTCCCGGGGAGGCTATGGCTACTAGCCATACATCATCGCTTCCTTTTTTTAAGACGCCCAAGAGAATGGCCAAAAAAGCTGGTTCTCTTTACAGGAAATACGAAGGGTTATTGCACTCAGTCATGAATGTGGCTGCCATCACAGAACGGCTTGTTCTTTGATTTGCCGCACCGGCACAGGGTGACCCGGTTGCGGATTTCATACATATGACCATCGGCAGACTCAACCGGGATGCCGCCCCTCACCCAGAGGGGGCCGTGCTCATCCCGTGCAGGGTATTCAATCACGACAATGGATGGTTCAAGTGCCGGCTCGATTGCCTTTCCGGTCTTTTTATCCCAGACGACCAGACGACCGGAGGGGCAGTTGGCCGCTTCTTCAATCGCAATTGCCCGGGCTTTTTTGTTGTCTGACTGCCGGACAAGGTTCCATATCCCGCCAGCCCGCATGCAGAAACGGGCATGGACACACATGCCTTCTGCATCCGTCAGGGAAAAGGTGGGTCCGTTGATCCTGTCCGCAAACGATAGATAGGGTTCATCGGCAGCTGTTTCGGTACCCTCAAAGCGGATCCTCTGGTGCGTTCCGTCACAGAACGGTTTGTTGCCTGAGTGCCCGCACCGGCAGAGGGCATACTGTTCCCTGAGCGGGTAGTGCTCGGCGTCGCGCCACGCACTGCAATATCCTTCAGCATCATTGAGGATCTCTTTTTTGATCAGGGGGATGCTGCCGGAGACCAGATAGGGGCCGTTTTTACTTACCCTGATCTTCCTGTCATTGGCTGGCGATGCGGGGATTGTTTCTTTTTTTCCTGCCATGGTTCAGTCATTCTCCTTTTCAAATGGGCATGTCTTCTTTTTAAAACCCCCCGTTATCTCTTCAATATCCGATGCTGCGTATCAAAAAAGGGCATCGCGGCGGTGACTGATCTGTGGGTGATGGGGTGGGCGTTGAGCGGGTTATGCGGAACAGGGCTGAAGCAAATGCTGTGAGAGAACAGGGTGGTGGGGAGTTGGAGATGTGAGACATGTATGGCAGTGACGAAGGGTCTTTGTGGTTGATTATCGGCAGAATTCGAACCGCATCCTCCAGTTTTTACCGTTGGGAGAAAGGATTACTCACTGGAACAACAGCAGGTGATGAACAAAACCATCCAATCCCGTTGCCTCATTTAGGGGGGTATTACTGTCATCATTTTCTTGTGTCAAAGAAACATGTTCACCGGTTTTCTTTGAGCTGCCCGGCGCCCCGCCGCCATGAGGGTCAAACTCCGTGCCGCATTGGGGGCAGATAACGGCTTTTTCATTGTTCGGGGCGCACCGTTTCTGGATGCTCTCTGCGAATCCTGACGCAAGGACGCCGGCGGGGAGCGCGAACAGCCCGATTGCTGAAAGGGCGACAATGGCACTGATAAATTTCCCTAGGGGGGGGTGATCGGATACACATCGCCGTACCCGACCGTGGCAAGGGTCACCACCGCCCACCACATTGCGTCTGGGATACTTCCGAATTAATCCGGCTGTGGTGGGCTTCGCGCTCGACCGCAAACAGGGCGCTTGATGCCAGTATCAGGATGATTACCACCATGATTATGGTAATAATCAGCTCTTCTTTTTTGGACCTCAGAACATCGACAAATGTTTCAAACGCGTTTGAGAACCTGCCAAGCTTGAGGACCCGGAATATTCTCAATAAGCGACGGAGCCTTAGCAGGCGGAACTCGATCGGGATGATCATCGGGGGGTAAAACGGGGTAATTGCGACCAGGTCAACGAGCGCAAAGGGCGATAATGCGTACCGGATCCGCCCTTTCAGCGGAGAAGAATATTCGGGATTTCTGACACAGACCCAGACCCGGAGGACATACTCAATGGTAAAGATAATGACCGTGAACAGGTCAAACGCATTGAAATAATGTTGGTATTCAATAAAAAGTTCATGTTTTGTGTCGAGGATGACAACCATGACATTGAGCAGGATCAGTGCCGCAATGAAATAGATAATAAATTTCCGGGCTAGTTATCATCTGCCTTGGATTCAAGGAGGATGTAGATCTCTTCCTGTATCCTGTCATACCAGCTGGTCTGCACCCCTGATGCGGTACCCGTCATGAATGAGAAAAAGTGTGACGGCGCTATTGTATAAATACTCATATCTGTCTTTTTTGTAACAGAAAGGGTGATGGAACCAGAAAAGATCCTCTCAGGCAACTTTTGCGACGAGAACACAATCACGGCATGGACGGGGGAGCTGCCGGGAAAGATGGGGGCGTGAGAGGGGGAAGATCAGACCGGCTCAGGAACCGGTTTTACAGGGCATTTTGCGACAGAAATACCGTTCGCGGGGCGAGGGGCAGTAGAGAGCAGGATGGGGTGATTGTATAAAATTAAAAAGAAGGCAATTATATTGTTACTGGAGACTGAATTCCGGCGCTTCTTTTGACAGGAAATAGCCAAGAACAGTCCTGATGACGACGACGACGGCAAGGTTGATGAGGTCCTGCTGGGTCGGGGAGAGCAGCGTGGCAAGGATATCCCCCGCAATGAGAAATTCCAGCCCGAAGACAATCTTATCAGTAAATTCCCGCCGGATCTGGTTATAGGAGAACGCCGGCTTTGAAAATTCAAGGAGGATGACCCTGATTATCGCCCGGAATCCGCCGTAGATGATCAGGACTGCCCCTGCAAACCCGAGAACGACCGCACAGATATGGATGATATCGAACATCGGCGGAAAATCCATACAGAAACAGGATCACGGGACAGCATGAACATTGGGGTTCGATCCGGCAGCCGTCATCACACCCGTTCCCATCCAGCAGGATTTTCTCATCCGGCACCTGACGCTGATCATGGCCCGGCAGGAGCACGTCCACATCATCACCGCAGGAGAGAACATCCACAAGGCCTACACAGCAGCGATCTGCGACTTGCAGGACATCACGCATACGTTCGTCTTTGAGGACACGGATCTCTCCACCAATACCGCCCGCGATGATGAGCGGGCCAAAGCCTGCAAAACGTCTGCATGGGATGCGGTCAATCAGGTCAAATCGGTCTCCGCATCGCTGAAGATCCCGGCTTCGCTTGTCTATATCGATCCCCCGGCATCAGCATCCGTGACAAAGGCCGTGCTCAAAATCCGGAGGGAACACCCTGATGTCCGCCACTCGTTCGACCTCTCTGCCGGTTCAAAGGATCTGAGTATGGCGCTCTTTGCCCTCTCGCTCTGGCTGGAAAGCGATGCGTACTATGCTTTTACCGACCGGAATGGTGACGGGGGGCCTGCAAGGAACTCGCTTTTTGTGCACTGGACATAGATCTTGGGAATCTTTCGGATAATTTCCTCACCAAAGAAGAGTGGATCGACAAATGGCCGGTCAGCCACAAGCCCGAATTTTTTGGGGCCGTCACCGCACCCCTCCATGATCGAAAAGAGCGATTCTCCGCTCTTCGGGACTGCGGAATCAAGGAAGACAAGGCGGGCGATCCGTTCCGGTACCCTGTCGGCTGTGCCGGTGATGACCACCGAGCCATAGCTGTGCCCGGTTAGGGTTATATCGTAGAGCCGGTTGCTTTCTATCAGGGCGCAGACCTCAGAGATGTGCCCGGCAAGCGTCGTTTTGCCGGGATCGGCAAGTGTCGGGGCAAAGACGGTATGCCCTGCTTTTTTGAGGAATGGGGCGACCTTGTCCCATACCCCGCCATCGTTGTGTCCGCCGTGGATAAGGACGTAGATTGACATAGGCCCTCGTTATGGTGAAGCGCGGATCATGTGGATTTATAGGATGTGGTTGGGTGGAGGGGGGACCGTGGAATCCACCTTCCTTATCCCGCTTCCTTCCCCACCATGTTCTATGGACACGTTCATCGAAAAGATCAGGAAAGAACTCAAAGAAAACATCGATCCAAAGACCAAGAAGAATTTCCCACGTTTCTTCAAAGAGAAGATCAGGTACTACGGCGTAAAGGTGCCGACCGTCGTCAAAATCGCAAAAAAGTACTGGAAGGACGTAAAATTTTGGGACAAAAAGGAGATCTTCTTGCTCTGCGAGGGACTGTACCGTTCAGGCTCCATCGAGGAGGCGTTTGTGGTCTCGACGTGGGTCCCGAATCTGGCAGACCTTTTCGAGCCAGAAGATTTCGCCGTGTTCCGGCACTGGATTGATACCTACATCACCAACTGGGCTGCGTGCGACGGGTTCTGCAACCATGCGGTGGGCGACTTCATCGAAAAATACCCGGAATATGTCGATGAACTGAAACTCTGGACGAAGTCGGAGAACCGCTGGATGCGGCGGGCGGCAGCCGTCTCGCTGATTGTGCCGGCAAAGCGGGGGAAATTTCTTGGGGATGTGCTGGCGATCGCTGACCTGCTGCTGACCGATAAAGACGATATAGTACAGAAAGGGTATGGGTGGCTGCTGAAAGAGGCGAGCCGGCAGCATACGGACGAAGTTTTTGCGTACGTAATGAAGAACAAGAGGGCGATGCCCCGGACTGCGCTACGGTACGCGATCGAGCTGATGCCGGAGACGATGAAAAGAGATGCGATGATGACGGAGTGATCCTGCCCCCTCTGGTCTGCTGAGTGCCTCTAAGTTTCCTATTTTGTGACCGAAAGCATCAGATAATGGTGAAAAAACCGCGCTCAACGCCAGATTTAACCAATCGGCACACCAACGCACAATCATGGAGCAAAAAACCATAGGTCGGCTGGCTCTGGTATCCGTAATCTTACTGAGTATTCTCATTGCAGGATGCACCGGCATTGCCGGCACGACACCTGCACAACCTGTTCCTCCCACGGTTACGGCAGATCCCGACACTATGCCAATGACGGATGGAAACAACTGGTTTGCCTTCGACCTGTATTCACAGCTGGCAAACGATCCAAAAAACGCAGAAAGCAACATCTTTTTCTCGCCGTTTTCCATCTCCTCTGCCCTTGCGATAACGTACGAAGGCGCCCGCGGCACAACCGCAGATGAGATACGATCCGTATTCCATTTTCCCGGTAATGATACCATACGAAGGCAGGGATTTTCTGAGGTCGATGAGGACATGAACAGGGAAAACACCAGCTACACCCTGCGCATGGCAAACGCGTTGTGGGCGGAAAAGACCTATCCGTTCCTCCCTGACTACACCAGTACAGCCCGGCGTTACTACTCCGCAGACACCACCAACCTTGATTTCATTAACCAGCCGGAGGATTCGCGCAGAACAATCAACCAGTGGGTCGAGGACAAGACTGAGAACAAAATCCGTGACCTGATACCAAATGGAGAAATCGATCCATTAACCCGGCTTGTGATAACCAATGCTGTCTATTTTTATGGAACATGGGAGAAGCCGTTTGACAAGACAGAAACGTATGAATACCCATTTTTTATCACCCCAAACAAGACCGTACCTGTACAGATGATGCAACGAGGAGACACCTTCGCTTACACGGAAACCTCCCGTATCCAGATGATCGAATTGCCGTACAACCACGGGAACGGGAAAGAATTATCCATGATCGTAATTCTGCCAAAAAGCGAAACACTGGCTGCAGTCGAAAATTCCCTGAATGCAGGAATGCTTTTGGATCTTGAACGTACGCTCGTTGGCACAAAGATGGTTGTCTTCCTGCCGAAGTTCAGACTCGAAACCTGGTATAAACTGCCTGATACCCTTAAAACCATGGGAATGCCAACTGCATTTACTCCTGCGGCTGACTTCTCGGGTATGGACGGGGCGAGGAGCCTCTATATCGATGACGTTATTCACAAAGCATTCGTTGACGTGAACGATGAGGGTACTGAGGCAGGAGCTGCATCAAGCGTGCACCTGACAATGGGGAGTCATAATCCCCCCACCTTCTATGCCAACCACCCGTTCCTGTTCCTGATCCAGAATAAGGAGACCGGAACAATCCTCTTCATAGGACGGGTGGTAAACCCGAACAGCTCATAATTTTTTCAGGGGGGCCTTCGGGTGGCACTCGCCTTCTCATCCTACCCCGCATGCAATCAGCACCCGCAGGAAGTGTTTGATTATGTCATGAAGAACAAAAAGGCGATGCCCCGGACTGCGCTGCGGTACGCGATCGAGCTGATGCCAGAGGAGCTGAAGGCGGAAGCGATGATGAAGGACTGGTGAGGTGAGAGGGTTGTCCCCACCTCAGGTCCCTTTTCCCTGTTTCTCAAGCAGTACTCTTTTGACTTCCTCGGCATGCTCTTTGGTGCTGACCTTGCGCCAGACGGCAACAATCTTCCCATCAGGATCGAGGAGAAACGTGTCCCGCTGCGTGCCCAGAAATTCCTTCCCGAACATTGTTTTGGGTTTTCAGGAATCATAGGCCTCGAGCACCGTGTGGCCGGTATCAGACAGGAGCAGGATAAACAGGTTATGTCTCTCCGCAAACGCCCGGTGGCTCTCCTGCGAATCCGCACTCACCCCGATCACCTGTGCACCGAGCTCGGCGAACTTCCTGAGAGCGGCATTGAACTGCATCGCCTCGATCGTGCACCCCGGGGTATTGTCCCGGGGATAAAAATACAGCACCACCCACGTTCCACGGAACGTTTCAAGGCAGACGCTGGTACCCCGTGCATCAGGAAGGCAGAACACCGGCGCCTGCCTCCCGACAAAAGGATCAGGTTGGATTTCTGCTATACCGATCAGGAGTGTGACAGGGCACCGGGTTGTGCCAATGTTCCTCTCTCCTCGAACAGGTATTTCCACACGAACGCTGCAACGAGTGCCCCGATGGCGGGGGCTGCGATGAATACCCAGAGCTGCGAAAGTGCCGTCCCTCCCACGACCAGTGCAGGACCGAGGCTCCGTGCCGGGTTCACAGACGTGCCGGTAATGGGGATACCGACCATGTGGATCGTGGCAAGCGACAACCCGATCGCGATCCCGGCAAACCCGGCAGGGGCAGCCTTGCTTGTCGCCCCGAAAATCACCATCAGGAACACAAAGGTCAGGACGACCTCAGCGATAAATCCCGATTCAAGGGAAAAATCTCCCGGCGATGCAACCCCGTACCCGTTCTGACCGAGCCCGTTGGTCGCGAGATCGTATCCCGGATGCCCAATCATGATGGCAAGGAGCAGCGCCGAGGCAATGATCGCCCCGATGCACTGTACCACGATGTAGATGGCTGCATCCTTTGACGGGATCTTCCCGGCAACCAGCATCGCGAGGGTGATTGCAGGATTGATATGGCATCCCGAGATCGGTCCGATCGCATAGACCATCACAAGAACGGACAACCCGAATGCCAGCGCAATCCCCAGGAAGCCAATATAGGTTCCTGCAACAACCACACTCCCTGTCCCGAAGAACACGAGGAAGAAGGTTCCCAGAAGCTCTGCAAGGTACTTCTTCATGTCACCCATACTCAAAACCACACAGTTCCGGCCGGTATTGCCGGTGATTGGTTGTCAACCTTGTAAGTTATACAACTATCCTCCCCGCTGGAACAGGATGTTCTGCCTTGCGTACAATCCGGCTGGTGCCAGAAGATCTCAAAGCAGAGGCGATGAAAAAGAACTGGTTCCAGGCACCTTCACGCGGGCATCTGCCGTTTATTCGCGGATTTGCGTGAAGCGTTGCTGTACCAGGCTGATGAGGTCTTCGAGTTGTGCACACCGGTTGATCTCGTCCGTGCTGATGAAGGGGATCAGGTCATTACCATTCTGCAGGAATACGGCGGGAAAGGTTGCTGTTGTTGTGCGGAACTCAGAAGAAAATTCATTGCGGCTCAGGAACCGGACCGGTGTGCCAAGGTCCTGGATGAACCGCTTCCATTCCTTCTTCATGCCAATAGGGCTGAACGTAACCGCATACAGGTTGCAGGCATCTTTCCCGGGCGCCGCCCCCCTGCTGCTCATATCCTTCATTCTTGGCAGTATCCCGCTGTCAGCATTATAGACAAAGACAAGAGATCTGTCAGGTAGCATACAAAAACCCAATCTCTTTTTCAGGCTTTAAGCATTGGGATGGTTCAGAAAGGGATCCCGTAACTATATGCTTCAGATCCTGTTGTGAACGTTCACAAATTCAGGAAAAAATCATTTGAAAAAACTGCTCGTGCAGCCGGGTATCCCCGCCTGGTTCCGGCCAGACACCCCACCGACCTGCCCGTTCATCCCTTTCTGCCCGTGATCACCACAAAGATCCGGTTCCGGTACACGACCACGACATCGAGAAAACCGCAGTCCCGCAGCCATCCAAGCTGCACCGAGAGCTTCGCGTTCCGGTCCAGCAAAGCCCGCCGCTTCAGGATCTCTGCCTGCTCCTCCCTACCCAGCGGGCCATCCCGGATAAACCCGTCCCACCAGTGCATGTACTCCCGGTCCAGTGCAGGAGTCTCCCCTGCCGCCTGGTCGGCGTTCACAAAGCCGCCTCCCGGGTTCAGTGCATCATACACCCGCCGGAAGAGTGCCCGTTTGTCCTCATGCAGGAGATGGTGAATTGAGAGGGCAGAGCAGACCAGGTCGTACGGGCCCCCGAGGTTCCCTGTACTGTAGTCGCCGGTGATGTACCTGACGTCACGATTTCCGGAGAACCGCTCGTGTGCGACATTCAGCATCTGGTCGGATATGTCAAGAAGCGTGAGGGACGCGTCCGGGTATCGCTGCAGGAGCAACGCACTGAGCAGGCCGGTCCCTGCCCCGATATCCAGGATCGCCGGCCTGCTGCCGGGCCAGTCCGCCGCCAGGATGGCAGCCCTGTAAAACGCGTCGATCCCGGGTATCACCCATCGCCGCTGGGCATCATAGCGGGATGCGGTTGCGTTGAACGCAGTGCGTATGTGCTCCATGGTGACGGAGTCCTTTTCCCTGATCCGGTGGGGCGGGATGCGTAATCAATACAATGATGTTTGTTGCCCTCTCTCGCGGGCCTGTCAACCCACCAGTGCAGGCCGGAATTCAGGCATTGCGTAACCCCGTCTGCTTCGTATTCGTCCGCACAAGGGATGCGAAGATCCCGATCACGCACAGGATCGTGAACAGGACAAATGCGTAGTGCAGGCTGTCGATGAACCGTGGGTAATATGCCGGTGTTATCTCCACCCTGCCGATGATGATGGCAAAGATCATCATGGCAATCCCCATCGAGAGGAGCTGTCCCAGCGTCCTCATAGTGGAGACCATGCCGGAGGCGACACCGTAATATCTCTTCTGCACCGCACTCATGATCGCATTCGTGTTCGGGGAGGAAAAAAGGCCAAACCCGAACCCGAGCACCAGGAGCGCGCTGATGATATACCAGAGGGGAGTGTCCTGCCCGAGGAACACCAGCATAAACAGCCCCAGTGCCGTCAGACCCATGCCGACGGAAGCAATGATCCCGGGGTCGATGCGGTCCGAGAGCCGACCTGCAAACGGGGAAACGATCGCCTGCATCAGCGGTGCCGCGACCAGGATGAACCCGGCGTATTCTGGCGAAAAGCCGTGGGTGTACTGGAGGTCGAGGGACAGCGAGAATGCGACGGCATAGGTTGCGCTGTAGTTGATCAGGGAGGCCAGGTTCGAAAAGGCAAAGACCCTGCTTTCGGAAAAGAGCCTCATGTTCAGTACCGGGAATGGCTGGCGCTGTTCGTACCGGATGAATGCCAGCATACCAAGGGAGCCGGCGATGATTAGGAATATCCCTGTCGCGCCCGGGAGGACGGAGAACCCGTACATGATCGCCACCAGGGCAACGCCATAGATGATGGAACCGGTAACATCGAACGTTTCCCCGCGGCAGTCCGCCCATTCTCCCTTCAGTTTCCAGATAACGAGAAGGGCAGTGGCGATGCCGATTGGGACATTGATGGAAAAGATACTACGCCACCCCAGGTTTTCCGTCAGCATCCCCCCTAGGAACGGACCGAGCGAGAGCCCCAGGTACACCGACGTGATATAAATCCCGAGCGCCTTGCCCCGCTCACCGGCACTGAAGGTGGTGGTCAGTATTGCGACGGCAGTGCCGAAGATCATGGAACTTCCGATGCCCTGGATGATCCGGACAAAAAGGAGCATGTCGCTGGAACGCACCATGGTCATGACCAGTGATGCCATGGTAAAAACAAAAATCCCGTACAAAAAGATTTTTTTCCTGCCGTGGATATCGGCGATCTTTCCGAACGGAACGAGGAACAGTGCAGACGAGAGCAGGTAAGCAGTGGCCACCCAGGAGAGGGCGACCGCATCCATGTGAAACTCTGCCCCGATGTTCGGCAGCGCAATGTTGACCGCGGATCCGTCAAAGGGCGTAAGAAACCCGGCCAGAACGGCGATGAGAAGGATGATCCGCTTTTCCATTTCCGTTATAGGCGTGTCTGGGGTGGGGCAAATCTCCGGAACGTCCGCAACACCGCCTGTCGTGTCTGTTCCCTCTGATGCCATGGCCACCCAAAAAATTTCATTGATAATCCGGCAGGATGGTATTTACGAATTATGATCCTGCTGAGGGAACGGGCAACGATGCACAAAGGGATTATTGCTTCGGGCGGCAAACGAGCGGGCAGAACGCAGACCTTTTTTTTAATCCCATACGCAGGACACGATCCTTGCACCTTCGTCTTCGTACAGCAGGACCCGGCTTTTCAGGTTGTTCAGCCTGCAGGACGTGATCAGGTTTCCGGTCATGATATGGATCTCCTGTTTTGCTCCCGGTGCCACCTCTTCACCGGGCCGCGGCTCCCAAGTGAGAATGAAATCGTCATGGTTCTTTAAGGTGGCAGCGAGCATCCCTGCGATCACCCCGATGGTGAGGGATCCGGTTTTTTTCCTGCGCTTTTTTTGGGGAGATTTTTTTGGAACCATACGGGAACATGGTATCAACGGAATGATAAAATTATCATGGTTTTTTTGAGATCGCGTGCGGGTGGGGGGGGTCTGACTTGCGAATCAGGGGCAGGCTTTCCCGAAATGCCCGCCTTCAGGTATGGACAGCCAACATACGTAATTGGAATTCCCTGTCTGTCTTCCTTCCATGGATTAAAACCCCAGATTCTTCAAAAACCGCTCGTGCAGCCGGGTGTCACTGCCAAGCTCCGGATGGAACGATAACGCCATGTGCTTTCCCTGCTCCACCGCAACAATCCCCTGTCCGACCCGGGCAAGCACATGGACGCCGGCGCCGGCGGATGTCGCAACCGGTGCCCGTATAAATACTGCATGGAACGGTCCGCCACCAACACCGGCGAGCACGATATCGGATTCAAATGACTCCTTCTGCCGGCCGAACGCATTCCGGTTCACGGTCATCTCAATGAGCCCGAGCGGGCAAACCCGCGGGTCATCGACTTGGGTCGCCATGAGGACCATGCCGGCACAGGTCGCAAAGATGCCCCCGGAAAAGGTGCGGATCGGCTCATGGAGGTGGTTCTTCTCAATCAGCCGGGAGATCGTGGTGGATTCGCCACCGGGGATCGCGAGCGCCACGCAGCCGGCAATGTCGCTGGCCCGTTTTACGGGAAAAACAGGTGATGGTGTTCCATGCCCCGTTGTTTCAAGGGCACGCTCGAACGCGTCGATGTGCTCGCTTACATTGCCCTGAAGGGCAAGCACCCCGATCCTAACGCCCACGGTACTGGAGCACCTCGTCCTCGCGCAGTTTGTGGACATCGAGCCCGGGCATCACCTCGCCAAGCCCCCGGCTGACAGCTGCAATCACCTTCGCATCATCGAAATGGTTGACCGCTTCCACGATCGCTTTTGCCATCTTCTGGGGATTTGACGATTTGAAGATGCCGGAGCCGACAAAGACACCGTCAGCGCCCAGCTGCATCATCATGGCCGCATCGGAGGGCGTGGCGATCCCGCCGGCGGAGAAGTTCACCACCGGCAGCCTGCCACGCTCGGAACATTCGATGACCAGTTCGGCCGGCGCCTCTATTTCCCGGGCGTAATCGATCATCTCCTGCCGGTCCATCCCCTTGAGGGCACGGATCGACCCCATGATCGCACGCATGTGGCGGACCGCCTCAACAACGTTGCCGGTGCCTGCCTCACCTTTTGTCCGGATCATCGCGGCACCCTCATGGATTCTTCGCAGCGCCTCGCCGAGGTCCCGGGCACCGCAGACGAAGGGGACGGTGAAGAGTTTCTTATCGATATGGTATTGTTCGTCTGCCGGGGTCAGCACCTCACTCTCGTCGATCATATCCACGCCGAGCGATTCGAGCACCCGCGCTTCGACAAAGTGGCCGATCCTCACCTTGCCCATCACCGGAATTGAGACCGCATCGATAATTTCGGCAACGATCTCCGGGTCAGCCATGCGGGCTACACCCCCGGCCTTCCGTATATCTGCGGGCACCCTTTCTAACGCCATAACCGCAACGGCACCGGCTTCCTCGGCGATCTTCGCGTGCCCGGCATTGACGACATCCATGATCACGCCCCCTTTCTGCATGGATGCAAAGCCGCGCTTGAGAAGCTCGGTCCCGAACCTCAGTTCCTCAAGTTTCATATGCCCATACTATTGATCCATGATCCCAATAAAATCAGAGTACCCCCGGCAGCGATCGCGGCCATCACGGTCACTGCGCGGACGGCACGCATTATCTCCTTGCCGCCATCTCCCAGCGGGCGTTCGGCATCCCCGATGGAATAGACACCCGGTTTTTCAAACCGGATCCCGATCCCCCCCGCCATCGCCGCCATCACGATGCCGCCATTGAAGCCGGGGCGGTTCTTCCCGTCACGCCTCATCACCCGGTATGACGGGGTAAACCTGCCCCCGACCGCGAAGTACAGGAGAAGGAACAGGGCACTCATGCGTGCCGGGAGAAAGGAAAGAACGTCATCCGTCCGTGCTGACCACCAGCCGAGCCGCTCCCGTTCGTCCCGGTACCCCAGCATCGCATCCATCGTGTTTGCGGCACGGTACACCGCCGCCCCGGTGAGTCCCCAGAGGGCGTAGTAGAACAGCGGTGCGGTGATGCTGTCGGTGAGGTTCTCGGTCATGGATTCATACGCTGCGGAGAGGATATGCTCATCGGAAAGCGACGATGTGTCGCGTGATACGAGCATCCGTACCTCCTTGCGCCCTGCTTCCGTGCCACGTTCAAGTGCCCTGACAACTGCCATGATATGGTCTTCGAGCGAGCGCCACGCAAAGCAGCACTTGAGCAGGATCGGTGCACCGATGAGGAGGAGGAACCACGGGGCGAATGTGTAAAAAAGAAAGAACGGGAATGCAAATGCAAATACCGTAATGCACCAGAAAAAAATCCCTGCGGCACGCTGGAACCGGGGCGGATACCGGGCCGGCCTCCCCCACCACGCGATACATTTCCCGACAAGGGAGACGGGGTGGAGGGGCAAGTGGGGGTCTCCCACCAACCGGTCAAGGAGGAGGGCGGCAATAAGAACGTAGAGGGAAAAGAGGATCAAAAACTCTGCCGGTACCATGTATAGACAGCCCCGATAATAAGCGTAACAAACGAGGCCGTGTTGAGAAGGTCAATCTTCAGGTACAGCCATGCAGAATACAGGATGAGGGCAATCCCCATCATCACCATGAGGGGATGGGGGCGGCCACGCGCAATGGGCTGGAGGGGCGGTTCCCGGATTTTTTCTGATGACGGGTGCAGTGATCCCGGTGTCACGTCAACACGGAACGCCGCCCTCATCACGCCATACCCGGTGATGATCTCGATATCAAAGAACCCCTCGTGGCAATCCGGGTAGATGGGTATGGAGAAGTGCGTCTCATCGACGATATAGAGGTTTTCGTGAAAAAATGACGTGTAGGTCCCGGCATTTGAGGACGTGACGGTGATATGGATCGGTGAGCCGCGGTTCAAGAATTTCAGCCTTATGATCCCACCGGATTCGACCTGTACCTGCCCCTTTGGGACTTCAATGGAATTGATCCCGCTTCTGTTGAGGAAGACCCCATACACGTTGTCATGTGCACCCTGCCTCTGCACGACCGCGGCAACCGACAACACAAACAACATGTCCATACACCCTGTTAAATCGTTGTATTCTGGGGCAGGAGGTTTGGTATACCTTCGTGAATCGGATAATCCACACCGCACCGGGAGCAGGTGAGCATTCCTTCAAGGATCTCGTGCTCATTCTCCTCGCCAACCGTGAGTGCGAGATCCCCCTTGCAGACCGGGCAGCAGATAATATCGAGAAGCTTGCGCCTCATGAATATTCACTCCGGATATCGATGATCTGGGATATCTCGGGCCCGGTGGAGATGAGGGTGACCGGGCAGCCGATATCCGCCTCCGCCATCTTGACGAACTCCTTTGCCTTTTTTGTAAGTTTCCCATATTCGGTCACGCCAAAACAGGCCTTGTCCACGCGGTCAATCCCCGTGATCGCTGCCTGCGTGCAGCCGTTGACCATCGCCGAATACCGTGCCATCCCACCGTCCCAGCCGCCAATCCTGCGCTTGCGGTGGGTGACCGTGCCAAACTCCAGGATCCCCATGGCATCCGACTTTGCCGCAGGCATCTCCGTGGAGAAGGGGCCCTCTCCCACCCGCGTCGGGTAGGCTTTGAACACGACGATGACATCATTGATCTTTGTCGGGCCGACCCCGTTGTCGGCGGCGATCTGGGATGCGGACGTGTCCTTGCTTGTCACAAACGGGTAGGTGCCATAGTAGAGCGAGATCCCGAATCCCTGAGTCCCCTCCAGCAGAACAACATTGCCCCCCTTCAGCGCATCATCGATCACCTTGGGCACGTCAAGCAGGTATTCGGCAAGTTCGGGCAAGTCCTTTGCCTGGGGAGAGAGACGCATCACGCGATCCGAGTTTGCCGGCCCGCAGCCCGAACCCGTGCTCCCGATCTTCTTTGCAAGGTGGGCGCTTCCCTTGTCCCTGGCGATGTGGTCCTCGGTGATGATACCGCAGCGAAAGTCAACAAAAACACGGCCTTTCACATCGAGGCGTTCGACCTCCTGCTTGAGCACCCGGGGATCGACAAGTACACCGCTCCCGATACAGAGTTTCGCATGCCTGTACACAAAACCGGAGGGGACCATCCGGACCCCGTATTCCTGAGTGCCAACCTGAACGGTATGGCCGGCATTCGGGCCCACTCCACCACGGGAGATAATGACCGGTTTATCCTTGAAGGCGACGTGGGCAACGATCTTGCCCTTCCCCTCATCACCAAAAAAACCACCAACGATAATTGTACAGCTCATTGAGATATCAAGTAGTGTTGGTTCAATCGGGAAATAAAATATCCCTTATACCTAATGCCACATCAGGGCGGTTCATTCCGGATTCTGTGTTGTATAAGGGGAGGGTGTGAAAAACTCCGGATGCCCAGATCCTTTACAACCCGGGGAGCGGGAAACATCAGCCCCTTACTATAAAGGAGGGGGGACAGAATCCCTTCATCCCCATTCGGCAGGTTCAAAGCCCGGAAATGAACGCCTCCATCCGACTTAGTGCCTCGGAGAGGTTCTTGCGGGAGACGGCATAGGCGCAGCGGAGATGGTCCTCCCCCCCGACGCCAAAGACACTGCCCGGTACGACGGCGACCCGCCGTTCCTTTAAGAGGCCTTCGGCAAAATCCACGTCAGACAGCCCGGTCCCCTTTACCGAGGGGAAGGCATAGAACGCCCCTTCCGGCACATGGCAGGGAAGTCCGATGCGGTTTAATCCCGCAACAAACATGTTGCGCCGCAGCCGGTATTCATCCACCATGCGGTTCTTGTCGTCTTCCGCAGAACGGATCGCCTCGAGCGCTGCCACCTGGCCCATCACCGGTGCGCAGAGCATCACGTACTGGTGGATCTTGAGTGCTGCCTCGCAGAGGGGTTTCGGGGCGCAGACATATCCCACACGCCAGCCGGTCATCGCATATGCCTTCGAGAACCCGTTGAGGGTGATCGTGCGTTCATAGAGATCCCCGACCGTTGCTGCCGCGACGTGCTGCCCCTCGTAAGTCAGCTCCGCATACACCTCATCGCTGATCAGCAGGAGGTCGTTGTCGGCGACGATCTCGGCGATGGGTTCAAGGTCACCCGTTCTCATGACCCCCCCGGTCGGGTTATTGGGGAAGTTGATGATGAGCGCCTTGGTTTTGTCATTGATCTTATCCTGCAACGCTTCGGGATCGAGCTTGAAGTTTTCCTGTTCCGTGCATTCAACCGGTACCGGAACCCCACCGGCGAGGGTGACACAGGGCGCATAGGAGACGTAACTTGGCTGGGCGATGAGTACCTCATCACCCGGGTTAACAATCGCACGGATGGAAATATCCAGCGCCTCGGAGACGCCGCTCGTGATCACGATCTCGTCCTCGCTGTTGTAGGTAAGGCGGTAGTGCCCGGCAAGGTACCGGGAGAGCGCCTCTCGTAAAGACTGCAGGCCTTTATTCGACGTGTATGAGGTCATCCCCTGCTCAATCGAGTAAATGCTCGATTCGCAGATGTTCCAAGGAGTGGAGTAGTCCGGTTCGCCGACACCCAGCGAGATGACGTCCTGCATCGTGAGCACGAGATCGAAAAATTTCCGTATCCCCGACGGCGGAATGACCTGCGCACGTTCTGAAATAAAGTCCCTCATGCCCTCACCCTAAAAAGAATAGGGGAGCCGTTCCGCTTCCGGCTGTTCAAAGAGGATGTTCCCGTTCTCCTTGTACGGCTTCATGATGATATGCGTCGCGGTCTCGCGGATCCGGTCCATGGGTGCCACATGTTCTGATACAAAGCGCGAGACTTCCTGCATGTTCCTGCCGGTGACAAGGAGCTGGAGGTCGTAGGTACCGGTAATGAGCCGGACCGTCCTGACCTGGCTGAACCGTGATAACCGCTCTGCAATCCGGTCGTACCCGAAATCGCGTTCGGGGCTGACTTTTAACTCGATGATCGCGGAGACCTCGCCGTTGCCTGCCTTCTCCCAGTTGACAATCGCAGTATATTTCCGGATTACGCGTGCATCTTCAAGCGCGTGGATCCTGCCCGCAACGTCATCTTTTGATAGGGTGGTCATCGTGGCAATTTCTTCTGATGGGATCCGCCCGTTCTCTTCGAGAATGCGCAGGATTTCGAGATCTTTTTCATCCATTCCACGTCACCTGAACCATGTCTTTAACCATTTTGTGCCCATCTGGGCGACATCAAGATCCTTCAACCCGTTCAACCTTGGATCCTTGAGGACGACTTCGCGGATCTTCCCTGTATTCGAGTCAAACCACATCTCTTTTGTCCTGCCGTAGCGCCCGCGGCTCACCACCCGGGTGTTGATGACCCCGAGCATGTTCAGCTCGGAGATCAGGTCGGTGATCCTGCGGTGGGTGAGGATATCGAGCTCGATGGTCGGCGCGATGTCCTGGTATATACGTGATACCTCCCCGCTCGTAAAGATATTCTGGCCCAGCTGCTCGAGGATTAGCATGGAATACAGGATCAGCTTGCTCTGCGTTGGCAGCGTTGAGATGCACTCGATCATGCTGTCGGTCTCAATCTTTGCCTGGGCCTGCTTGACGTGTTCCTCGGTGACCCTGAGCGACTCGTCGCGGTCTGCAAGTTCACCGGAGATGCGGAGGAGATCAAGTGCCCGCCGTGCATCGCCATGTTCCTGTGCGGCAAGAGCGGCACAGAGGGGGATGACCCCGTCCGATATCGCATTGGGAACAAACGCTGCATCGGAGCGCTGCGCGAGGATATCCACCAGCTGCGGTGCATTGTAGGGGGGAAAGACGATCTCCTCTTCAGACAGCGAGGAGAGTACACGGGGGTCAAGGAAGTCCTTGAAGCTCAGGTCGTTGGAGATGCCGATAATGCTCACCTTTGAGTTCTTGAGGTCGGAATTGATCCTTGTCAGGTTATAGAGCGTGTCATCCCCGCTCTTTTTCACCAGCTTGTCAATTTCATCAAGCACAATCACGAGCACGCCGCCACCAGATTCAAGCTGGTTTTTCAGCTCTGAATATACCTGATCGGTGGGCCAGCCGGTCATCGGGATGTGGGTCCGGGACTTGTCGCTACCTACCTCGTTCGTGTCACCCAGGCACTTGGCGATCTGCGCAAGGACACGGTACTGTGTATCGATCACCTCACAGTTGAGGTGTACAATCCGGCAGGTCGTTCCCATGTTGCTGCTTGCCTTTTCCAGTTCTGTGCCAACGTATGTTGCACACGCGGTCTTCCCGGTGCCGGTCTTTCCGTAAATCAGAATATTTGAGGGGGTCTCATTGCGCAGCGACGGGGCAAGGATGGAGGCGACCTCATCGATCTGGGGTTTGCGGTGGGGGAGGATCTGGGGGCGATAGGAATGGCGGAGGACCTCCCGGTCTTTGAATATTTTATTGCTTGTCAGGTATTTTTTGAAAAGTCCTGTTGATGGGTCTTCGGTTTCGGGCATAATTTCACTATGGCGCTGAGACTACGTGGTATGATGTAAAAAATATGATCGTTTGTTCTCCTTATAAACCCCCCCGTTTCCAGTGGAACGTGCACGATTTGCGGTTCATTTGTTCGTTTCTCAAATTATACATAATTTTGTATTTGATATTTTAATAATTAAATCAAACCTTGTGTATGAGAGGGGATGGTACCAGGAGGAGTTGGCAGTTGCACAGGGGCACCCCTTTGTTTCGCATGGAACTAGAATTCCCAACCAAATAGTATTTCTTTTGTTTATCTCACAGTCATGTGGTAGTTCTATTTACTCTACTATAAAATTTAATCGATTTTAATTTTTCAGGATATAGGGTTATTTTTCAAAATTGGAGGTTAATATATGGAAAACGCATCAATGCCAGAACAAAAGAGTATCGCATATACCGGAGAAATTTTAAAAAATAATAAACGGAGAGGATGCAATGGAAAACAGAGCAGCATGATACGATCAACCGTGCCACCACCAGACCCATGGAAATGAGACCCGGTTCTGATGAATGTTCCAGTGGAAACAAAGGGGTCGCCATATTTTGAACCTTATTTTTAAAAATACCGGCAATCTCCCGATTTTATTAACAATCAATGAACAATATATTTATTACAATGAAACCGGAGCACCTCAGGCCTCTCGCGATCACGATGGGGATCATCACCGTCTCCAGCACACGTACGCCGGAGACGGATGCCAGTGGAATGGCGATATGCGAGATCGTGAAGGCAGCAGGATTCCCCGTTGGGTATTATGTGGTTGTTCCCGACCGGGTCGAACGCATACGCTCCGAAATCGTAAAAGCTGCAAAGCATGCAAACTGTATCATCCTGAATGGCGGCACGGGTCTGACCAGCGATGACTGCACTATCGAGGCCGTCACACCCCTCTTGGAAAAGGTGATTGACGGGTTCGGCGAGCTCTTCAGGACCAAAAGCTATGAAGAGATCGGCACCGCGTCCATGCTCTCCCGTGCAGTTGCCGGCATTTACCGGCAGCGGGCAATCTTCTGTATCCCGGGTTCAACGGCAGCGGTCACACTCGCGACAAGCAGGCTGATCGTTCCGGAAATTGTCCATATCCTGTCGCACGCGACAAAATAATTGTTCAATCCGGGCAAAAAGCCGCCACGGCATGGTCGTGTGAATTTTTTATCACGAAAATTTCCGGTTTTCTTTGATAAGAGAAAGAACAGCTCGCACCAAGGAGAATTATGGAAGCGACAGAATCAATACGGTCTGAAAAAAACGGACCACGATGTAAATCCGCGAAAAAACTGCAGCACTAACGGTATACCTCAAGGAGAGCAACACGCTCGAGGACCAGGTCAGCGAGCCGCGACTCCCCGGCCGTTGCGATCTCTTCATCGGAGATTGAGAAGAGCTCTTTGAGCCGGGCGCGGCGTTCCGGCGTAATATCCTCCCAGTCCCCGTCAGCAAACCTGACCAGCGGCGTGAGCGCTTCCCACACCCCTTCGCACGCGGGACAACAGCAGACGTATGCACGGTTCTTCCCGGCATGAACCCCAAATGATGAGGCAACGGAGCACTGCCGGCTCCCCGAAGCGTACAGGAGCGCCTCCATCTCAGGTGAGTTTGCGATTAGCGTGCCTGCCTTCCATGACCGCAGCGCGTGCCGGAGTGCCGCCTCTGCGTGTCGTTTTCCGGCCAGGTTATCCGCATTAAAACAGATGATTGTAGTACCGGTGTCCGAGGCAATCGTGCGCAGTGCGTGCAGGAACCGCTCACAATCCCCGATGTCGAACACCGCGCCCCTGATCTCGCACGAAAAATCTATCCTGTCCATCTGGTTCACCGGAACTGTAAGAGGGAGGACTGTGTGCCCGCAGGATCGTTTTTGGCATCTGCCGCGTGTCTGCCTTTTTTCCCCTTCAACTGCTCAAAGACCTGTTCTGTGATGCCGCGCCCGATAATACTAGTGACCTGTGCGATCCCGGCTGCCATAATCGCATCAGGGGTCTGGATCCCGTTGTTGAACAGCCTGCGGGCACGCACCCGCCCGATCCCCCGCAACCTGACAAGCGGGAACAGCTCGCGGCGGATGCCGCTCTTCATACAGACCTCATACTCGCGGATGGGTGTATAAAACTGCGGCCTGAACATCCGTGCAAGCTCTGCACCTGCATGCAGCAGCCAGTTGATGCTCTCCACCATGCCATAGATATCGCCGGGCCCTACCGAATACCGTTCGCAGATCTTCTTTTCGGACAATTCGTTTGCCCAGTCAGATAGGAGCAGTGCTGTTTTCAACGAGCGGTAGAACGTTTCCGATTCATCGTTGTCCTCCGGTTGTGCGACCCAGAGCTGATCGGAGCTCTTGTCCAGGATCCGGTGCAGCGTGGGAAGATCTGCATTGCGGACATACAGTGCCGGCATGTCGGGAGTGCAGCAGATCAGGTGCAGCAGCCCAAGGTCGGTGTATTCCTGGCGTGCACGCATCTCACGGACCATGATATCGGCACTCCGGGGGTCGATATAGAGCCGTGAAACGATCATCCCGAATTCGGTTGCGCCAAGGTGTTCGCCGACTTCCACCAGCATGTCGGAGGATACGAGGAATGCGAGCGCTGCGTCAACCGACCGCTGGATCAGCCGGGCTTTCCTGTTCTCATGGACATAGAAGGTGCGGTCCATGAATTCCGCCAGCTCGCCACGGGTCCCGGCAAACCCCGATGCGATGAGGGAGAGGATATGGGTATACAGCGCAGCGGGATCGGCAGATTTCGAATGCACCTCTTCTGCCGGTGCGTCGATATACCATTCAAACAGTTCCTCCACCTGCCCCTCGTCCCTGGCAATCAGGACTGCCTCCCCGAAGGGATCGAGGTGCGGACGCCCCGCCCTGCCCGCCATCTGGTGGTACTCGCGCACCGGGATCGGCTGCATGCCCCCCTCTGTCGAGTACCGCAGGTAATCGCGGATGATGACCCGGCGGGCGGGCAGGTTTAGCCCCGCGGCAAGCGTCGGGGTGGAGGAGATGCACTTGATCAGCCCCGTACGAAACCCGCCCTCGATAAGACCGCGGGCCTCGCGGCGCAGGCCTGCATGGTGGAACGCCGCGCCCTTTGACACGCACCCGGCAAGCACTTTGTCCATCTCTGTCTCTGCAAGGGAATTCAGCCGCGCTGCCAGTTCCTCAAGTCCGGCCGAATCGCTGTTGATCGCTGATGCTGCCCGCCTGGCAAACGCCTCGGCATTGCGGCGGGACGAGACAAAGACGAGGCATTGCCCCCCCGTCGCAATGGTGTCAAGGCAGAGGTTCAGGTCGTCATACTTCTTCGATACCGGTGTGACCGGGTGGGTGGAATCGTGGAAATGAATGGTATTATTACAGAAAACCCCCTGGAGCAGGTCAACCGGGCGCCAGGAGCTTGTCACCAGTTCCGCATCGAGCCATCCGGCAAGGGACTGCGGGTTGCCGATGGTGGCAGAAAGGGCGACCACCTGCATCGAAGGGTTCCTATACCGCATCTTTGCAATCACCATCTCGAGCGTGGGGCCGCGGTCAGCAGAATCGATCAGGTGCACTTCGTCCACGATTAACAGTGAGATCTCTTCGAGCCAGCGGGTGCTGTTGCGCAGGAGCGAGTCAACCTTCTCGCTGGTGGCCACAATGATATCATTTCTGCCAAGGGAGTCATCCCGGCGGTCATAGTCCCCGGTGGCGATCCCGACCCGCACGCCCTTTCCCCGGAACTCATCGTATTTCTCGCTGGCGAGCGCCTTGAGGGGGACGATGTAGAGGCATTTGCCCCCCTGTGTGATATGGTGGTGCATTGCCATTTCGGCGACAAGCGTCTTGCCGCTCGCGGTAGGGATGGCAATAAGCAGGTTTTTTCCTGTAAACAGCCCTTTGTTGACACAGTCTGCCTGCGGGGGGTAGAGCTCGACCATGCCGGCACGCCCGTACTGCTGCTTGAGAGGCAAAGGGATGGCAAGGTCAGCAATCAGCATGCGCTACCCCAGAAAAAGATCAATACAGCCATCAGAAAAAACGCCGGGCGTATCACATCCCGTCCTGCGCCGGGCGTCTCTTCCCTCCGGAAACAAGGCCCGGAGAGGATCGGATGGTGGCAGGCAGCTGGGTCTCATCGGTCTTAATAGTAATAACTAATCAGGTTCTGCTTTGCCTCTTTCTTCTTCTTGTCTAAAAAGGCAAAGACGCTCTCATGGGGGACGCCTTCAATTAACATGTCAATCGCAGTCCGGGCAACCTTGAGCTGCTCGGGATACCCGATCAGCGCCACGGTCTTTCCGAAGATGGATATCTCCACGTCGGTCATATTCTCGATCTGCCCACGGGCACGCCCGTCCCGCCCGATGATCCTCCCCCGCAGCCGCTCCATGTGCCGGGGGCCGTCGGCAAGTCCGGAGAGATCGATCAGATCAAGCAGGAGATCTTCATCATCCAGCAGCGTAAACGCACGTTCGGGGGAGAACCCGCGGTTGATCGCATTGACCGTCTCCACCGCACGGAGCAGGGGGACCGTATTCTCATCAGATCCCTCAATTTTTACGATCCCCTCTTTGCTGTCGATGGTAATCTTGGTGCACGTTTTTGTCTCGAGCTCTTTTTTTGTCGCACCCCCTTTGCCGATCAATGCACCAATCCTGCTCCCTGCAATTTTTACTTCCTGCATCATCTCAGTTCACCTCTGTTCTGCCCCCTCGATTTTTCTCTCATTCTCCCTTCAGCCTGCCATCGCGTCCCGAAACTGTTTATGTGAATTTAAGGTTCACGCGTATCAAGCCCGGTCACCGCGTGAAAGACCCCGATATCGCTCTGCACCTTGCAGCGGTGGGCAAAGAACCGGTTGATATTTTTGATATCCCTCATCAGGAACTGGAGCGCACGCGGGTGGTCAAGGGTGACCGACTGCCCCATATCAATGAGATATGGTTTGTCGCCGTATAATATATTGAACTCGCTTAAGTCCGCGTGCACCAGTTCTGCCATGTGGTACAGGGTATCGATATACCCGATGATACATTCATAGACCGTTTCGGGATCGCTGATCTCTGCGTTGCGCAGGTGGGGGTACGGGCGCTCGTCTTTGCCGACAAACGACATGATAAGGATATTTCTGTCCCAGACGAGCGGTTCCGGCACGGGTATGCCGGCGTCCCGCGCCCGTGCAAGGTTGGAATATTCTTTCTTTGTCCAGGCAAAGATCAGGTCTTTTCTGTTTTTTCTCACATTGGAAAACCGGCGGTCCCCAACGATATAGGTACTCATGGTATTGAAGTTTGCCGTGCGGATCCGGTAGATCTTGATCGCGATACCGGCACCGTCCCGTATCCCGTAAAAGACGTTTGCCTCTTTGCCGGTACTGATCGAACCACCGATTTCCGATATCCATTTTTTATGGACCAGTTTATAGAGGGCTAAAAGGGTGACCTCATCAAAGACATCCTCACGCACCTTGAGCTGGTCGGCGTCCCTGATGCGGATGCCCAGCCTCTCGAGATCGTAATCAAACCTCTCCTCTTTTCTTTCTATATTCACAGGATATCCACCAGATTTTCTCTTTTACTGAGTATCATCGGATATAATCGCGGACCGGGCCAAGGATCTCAATCAGGCAGTCGGCGCAGGTCTTTTTGAGGTCGAGCGGGTGGATCTCTTTGTTGCCATATGCCTGCTCTATCTCACCGTACCTGGCAAATGACCTGTCCCCCCCGAATTTTTCAGCTCGCCGGACGGTAACGTGGGGGAGTCGTGGGAATATGTGGTGCTGGAAGATCTGGAGCACGGGGTTCTCTGCAATTTCCGGGGGGCAGAACGCCTTCTGGCACTTCTTTTGTATCTCATCCTCGCTGTCAGCCACCGAGATGAAGTTGCCCTGCGACGAGGACATCTTCTTGCCGTCAAGCCCGTTCAGGATCGGGGTGTGGATGCAGACCGGTGCCGGATACCCGAAGTTGATCAGGTGCTCGCGGGCGAGCATGTGGATCTTGCGCTGGTCGATCCCCCCCACCGCAGCGTCGACGTTGAGCATGGCGATATCTGCCGCCTGCATCAGGGGGTAGATCATCTGGGAGACCGTCGGGTGGTCCATCTGGCGCCCGACCTCGTCCATGCTCCGCATCGCACGGTTCAGGGTGACCTGCTGGGAGAGCTGGAGTACAAGCAGGTCATACTCACGGGAGAGCTGGAGGTCAGAACCGAGGATATAGGTCACATTTTTCAGGCCCAGCCCCTCAAAACAGCGGCGGTTGTAATCCGCGAGCTCCCGCACCTGTTCCATGGTTCCCTTCCGGTTAAGGAAGGCATGGAGATCGGCGAGCAGGACGACAACATCGAAACCGGCTGCCTGAAGGTCGACCAGCTTATTGACGGTCACAAGGTGCCCGAGGTGGATCTCCCCGCTTGGCTCATAGCCGGCGTAGACTTTCTTTGCAGGTTGTGACAGGAGTGAGCGGAGTTCGTCATCAGTGACGATCTCAACCGTGTTGCGTGTCGCCCGTTCGTACGAGTCCATTAAAAAGAATGGGTTATCGTGGGTGTTAATGGTTATTCTGGATCGGGGAAAAGCCAAGGGCGTCGTTGGTCATTTTAATCGATCTCGCGCCATCTTTTTCGATACCCGTCATCGCCCGGATCGCGTCGATATTCTCGACCACGATATCTGCCTCCTGGTGGATCGCCTGGAAAAAGCAGAGCTCCTTTCCTTTTGCATAGACGGAATCCTCGAAAATGCAGTTCTCGTAGAGATCCGAGCGGGGCCTCCCGAGGTCCATCGCAAACTCCTTGAGCTCTGCAGTGCTCTTGATTGCAGCGCTCTTTTTTATCAGTCCCATCCTCGGGTGGGTTTTAATAAGCTCAATGACCCGGTCCCGTGAAACGTCCTTCTTTGTCGTGATCTGGATTGCGTGCATGTGCATCATCGTGGTCGGGACGATCATCGCCATCGTGGTGATCGAGATATGGGGGAGTACGGTCAGAACATCGGGGCCATGGTGGCTGGGGACGCTCACAGGATCGAGAACGACGGCATCGATGGGGCCCTTCTTGATCTCTCCGGGGTCGGATCCCCGCCGTACCATGACCGCATGCACGTGGGCAACGCTGTACTCCTGGTCAATCGCGTGGATGATCCGGCAGAGCCCGGTGGTATTGCAGGAAACGACACGGACGAACTTTTTGCCGATTGCATCCCGGTAATTGCAGGATGAGTTGAAGGAGAACCCGGCAACTTCGTGGTCTTCCCCCCCCTGCCAGATCGCCCTGATTCCGAGTTTTTCATACAGGGGCTTGTTCGTTGCGCCGACATCCCCGGGTGTCGCGTCGACTACGACGTCTGCCTGCTTGCACATGTCCTCAACCGATCCGGCGACAGAAAGCCCTACCTTTTCAAACGCCGGTTTTTTGGAGATGTCCGCGATGTACAGCGGATAGCCCCGCTGCTTTGCCACAAAAGCCTCGGCGTTCGGGCGGGTCTTGGAGACGCCGACAACCTTCATGTCCTTCTGGGCGGCGACAGCATCGGCCACACGCTTGCCGACGGTTCCATATCCATTGATGGCGACCTTGATCATACAATCGTACATTGCTCCGGCAGTGAAAAAGCTATCCAAACTGAGCATGCCCTGATCACGAAATATCAGGATTCTTCCGATACGGTGTATTGACGCTCAGGGGGGCTTTGCCCCCGCCGCGCGGGCTCCCCCGATTGCGATATCTCAAAAAAGCCGGAACTGTACTATCCTCTCGCTATGATTCATGCCATACGTAAGGTCAGTCTGATCTTTTCTGACAAATGATCTTTCCAGTATCAACATATTCTCCACTCAAAAACGCTGGTTACTTGACCTTTGAGCACCCAGAATCATCGCAGGGAACCGTGGTGACGCCGACAGCGACAGTTTTTTTCCAGAATGACCGGCTTAAAATTATCAATGACGATATCCTCACTACCCGGCGCATGAAGGCCGGGAGCGTGGACCTTG
This sequence comes from uncultured Methanomicrobiales archaeon, assembly GCA_903900025.1. GTDB lineage: Archaea > Halobacteriota > Methanomicrobia > Methanomicrobiales > Methanospirillaceae > MVRE01. The sequence goes on from CAIULN010000042.1 coordinate 33,561, forward strand.
TTGTCACCTCACCTCCGTACAATGTCGATATCCGGTACGGCAACCATAACGACGGGAGCTCCTATGAAGAATACCTCTCATTCTCAAAGCGCTGGATGGCGCGGTGTTTCCGCTGGCTCGGGGATTCCGGCAGGTTCTGCCTCAACATTCCGCTGGACAAGAACAAAGGCGGCCAGCAGAGCGTTGGTGCTGACCTGACTGCACTTGCCAAGGAGACCGGGTTCAGGTACCATGCCACGGTTGTCTGGAACGAGGGCAACATCTCGCGCCGGACCGCATGGGGGTCGTGGATGAGTCCATCGGCACCGTTCGTGATCGCACCCGTGGAGCTGATCATCGTCCTCTTCAAAGGGAGCTGGAAGCGGCCTGCAGAGGGTAGGAGATCCGACATATCGCGGCAGGAGTTCATGGACTGGACAAACGGGCTCTGGACGTTTTCGGGTGAGAGTAAAAAAAAGGTGGGGCACCCGGCGCCGTTCCCGGTAGAACTGCCGCTGCGCTGCATGAAACTCTTCAGCTATGTCGGGGACACCGTCCTCGACCCGTTCATGGGCAGCGGGAGTACCCTTGTTGCCGCATCCCGGTGCAACCGCAGAGGTATCGGGATCGAGCTGGACGAGGAGTACTGCAGGATTGCGCTTGAGCGGATCAGGGAGGACACTGATCGTTAAACGGGTTTTGCCTTCCAAAAGGACGGTTTACCTGCCAGCTTGGCTTTGATATCCCGGCACGTTCAGGTGTCCCGGTACGATATGTCGGGACTGACACCTCTCCGTCTTGATGAGGTATCCGCAAAGCTGAGAAACCATGGGTATAACGCCCGTATCCCTGGCAGCAGACATCAGCGGATGGTGAATATGGCAATAAAAAGATCATTTTGCTCCCCGCATATGCCCAGAACCGATGTGAGCGTCGGGCGTATCCGCGAGTTCATCAATGAAGCGGGGATATCGCGGGAAGAATACATCTCATAATCCCCACTATCGTTACAAATTGATCGTATCAGGCACCGCTTCATCGCCTTTCATGCGCCACACCTCAAGCCTGCCGTTATACAGCACAAAAACTCCGATCTCCTCCCCCTTTTTATAAGCCCGCATCCGGTCGTCGTAGACCTTCCGGATATATCGGAGCCCGTTTTGTGCAAAATACCTGCACATGAACTCATAGAACCGGATCGTCTGCTCCAGGAACGCGGTCTCGTACACCTTGGTCTCCTGCGCCAGCCCGATGCTCTCGGCAACCGGAATTTCGTTATGGTACGTGCCGTGCCGGTTCAGCCCGCTGATCTGCCGCCAGTCCACGAACCCTGCCTCATCGGGTTCGCGGTGGAGCATGTACGGGTAGATCCGGCAGATAGAGAGCCTTTTTTCATAAATCCGGCAACGCTCCCCGTCCAAAAAGATGCACGACCCGTTATGTTGTGTCCGCAGGGCATAGCCGGAGTCGTAGAACCGTCCGTGCTGGTCACAGAGCTCGAAGTACGGTGCGGGCAGAAGTGCAGCCGGTTCGACCGCCTTGATCACAGCGGTGTCCCGGTCAAGGAGAAAGACATGGTCGTTAAACTCCCTTGTGCAGCAGCGGGTGCAGCAGGTGCATGCAAACCCGACGTTTCGGATAACCGCTGCCAGCGTATCAACAGGATAGTCCGTCACCAAGACCAGGTCCTGCCTGAGCGCGGAGATGCGGGAACTGATCCCGGGAATTATCCGGTCATTCCGGCGGTCAATACTCCCTGGTTCCGGACCGGCACCCTTGCGGGAGGGACCGGGTGGATCGGGGGGCATTGTCATGCGTGCTGCCCGAGGAATGCAAGGGACGCGGAGTTCATACAGAACCTTTTAAATGCTGGTGGCGGTCCGTCATCGAACACGTGCCCGAGGTGGGCACCGCAGCGTGCGCAGAGCACTTCGGTCCGCACCATTCCCAGAGACCGGTCCGGTACTGTGGTGATGTTCAGGTGCGACACCGGTGCAGAAAAACTGGGCCACCCCGTCCCCGAATCAAATTTTTGATCTGAACTGAAGAGATCGGTGCCGCAGCAGGCGCACCGGTAGAGCCCGTGCTCTTTGCAATCGTGGTACTTGCCGGTAAACGCCGGCTCGGTGCCCTTTTTCCGTGCAACCTCGTACTGCTCTGCTGTTAGGATTGCTCTCCATTCGCTGTCGGTCTTTTCAACCCTGTCGAGGTTCTCTATCGTACCGGTAAGGGCTGAATAAATGGGGGTTGTCTGGCCTTTTTGCATGGGTCATCACCACATTTACGTTCAGGAATCAGTCACCGTTCACGAACCACTGAGGATGTACTGCCCCGCTCATGGTGATCAGACGGTTTTTCATCCTGCGGATCATTCCCGTTCACATCTCATCGCCGCAGGATTATTAATGCCTTTCTTCTGTGACACGGGCATGCCCGGGTCTTTTCAGGCTAACGGATTAAAAAAGATCAAAAGTCTGTCAGGATTATCACATGAAGAGATCCTGAATCCGTACGACTTCGGTACTGTCATGTGCCGATGCATAGAGCGACAGGGGTTCGGCATTCGCCTCGAGAAACCGGATCCCCCAGCCCACCTTTGCGAGGATGTCGCGGGCCTGCTGCTCTTCCCCGAGAATATAGAGCGCTGCGGCAAGCGCCTCAACCGAAGAGAGTATGCAGGGCCTGCCGAAGTTCACCGGGTTTGCCGCGACAAGGAACGGGAGTGCCCGCCGGATCCGCCACGAGCTCACGGCGCCGGTGTTTAAGACTTCCCACGAACAGTCCAGCACCGTAATGGACTTTGCCCCCCTGTCCGCCGGTGAAAGTGCCTGTTCTGCCGTCGGGTCAAGCAGGAGGGTATTTCGCGGGATGCGGGATATGTTATGTACGAGCCGGATCAACCCCGCCTTCTCCAGCTTTTTGACTGTGCATTTCCTTGGATCACAGCTGTTGTCCCGGTAGGCAACCAGCGGTATCATTGATGATCTGTAAGAACCAAGTCATGATCAATGTACGTGCTGGTGTGCCCCTGCATACAGAATCCCGCACTGCGTGCGGAAGGGATCACAAAACCTTCGGATATTGAGATCTTCAACCGTGCCGTTGAGCGCTGCACGTGCTTTGGGATCGGGATGGTGCCGCTCCCCTGTCCCGAGACGCTCTACCTGGGAGCGCAGAGAACGCCGGGAACATTTCTTGAGCGCCTGAATACACGGGAATTTGCCGGTATGATGGATACACTTGAATCCACGGTGCGTGAGATCGTGGCAGAACGGGCCCCCCCGCTCTGCATGATCGGGGTGAACTCGTCTCCCACCTGCGGCGTGACATCGACCTACTACGGGAGTGCCGGCAACGAGCCGCCAAAAAAAGCGAGACGCGGAGTGTTTCTTGCGCGGTTCCCTGAGATAAAAGCGATCGATGTCTGCGAGTTCGCCCGCTACCGGATTTATCTTGCAGCCCCCCTCTTTTCCGAAGCAGAACGCTCGTACAATACAACGCTTGCAGAACTGCTCCGGCAGCACGCATTCGATGTCTATGTGCCACAGGAAGCGGGTGATGATACGGCTCACCGGGGTATGGCGGAGCACGCCCGGATCTATGAAAAGAACAAAAAGGCCCTGAGCGGGGTGGATATGGTCGTCGCGGTTATCGACGGTGCCGACGCAGACTCCGGTACCGCGTGGGAGATGGGATACGCAGCAGCGCAGAAAAAACCGGTCGTTGCCCTCAGGACAGATTTTCGCAAGGTGGGCAAGGACGAACACGTCAACCTGATGCTGGAACAGTCCTCGACCGTTGTGAAAGACAGGGATGCGCTGCTGGCACAACTGAACTCTCCATTCGTCTGACCCGGTATTGTGTTTCTTCAGGTGGCAAGGCTCATCGTGTCCCGCAGCATATCTGATACACCATGCCGAATCTCACGGTCGCCGTGCTCGCCCCGCAGGGATATGCAAAGGATCTGGGCAAAATGGGCACCACCAGCGACATCACGTTTTACAACATAAAAAAGGGCACCACAACGGTCACCTTTGTCGAACCGACGCGGTACCCTGAGAAACTTTCGTCTTTGTTCTTTTCTGTCTCTCTCGCCTACACCATCGTTCTCGTGGTCGATGCGATCGATGCCTGGTTCGGGGAATGCGTGCTGATGCTCCAGTGCGCCGGCAAGACAAAGGGCCTCATCATCCTGCGAAACTTCATCTCCCCTGACCAGATCGCCCCGCTCATTACCGGCACCGTCCTGGAAGCGTATGAGGTCATTGGGAAGGATGTGGGCAGTCTCCGCGAGAGTCTTCTGCACGAGGCGGACCGGATGGCGTTCCGGGAGAAACCCCTGTCTTCCGGCAGTGGCGGCGCGGTGCCGGTCGACCATCACTATAACGTAAAGGGGGTCGGAGCCGTTATACTCGGGTGTGTTATCCGGGGATTGATAAAAAAGCACGACACCCTCCAGGTCCTCCTGACAGAAAAGACCGCACAGGTCCGGTCGATCCAGAAGCACGACGATGAGACGGCGCGGCATTTCCCGGTGACCGCGTCGGGCTCGCGTTAAAGAACATCGAGGCAGGTGACCTTGACCGCGGGTATGTCCTGAGCAATAACCCATCCCTGCAGTGTTCCGATTCCATCACTGCCAGAGCGGCGCTGGTGAAATACTGGCCGTCATACCTGAAGGAAGGGATGGTGCTCTGTATCGGGCACTGGATGCAGTTCCTTCCCTGCCGCGTGGAAAAAGTTGAGGCGGGATCCGACTGGCGGATGCCCACGCTCACCCTGAAGCTGGACAAAAAGCTGGTGTTCCCCCAAACCGCCCGTGCCATCCTGCACTACATCGAAGGTGGGAATCTCCGGGTGGCAGGGACGCTTAAACTCCCATAATCTCTCTTTTTTTTGATTGCGATCAATGGCACCACGTGGAAACGAAGAGTATTATTCGGCTCATCCTGCCGTTTTGCCACAACATCTTAAATAATAATACCCCCCTCTTTTTTCCTGATACAGTATGTTTGACTGGATCTTTCTGATCATCATCGGTGTCATCGTCCTTGTTCTCATCGCACTGGTGCTCTGGGCGATCGGCATCTATAACCGGTTTTATACCCTGAAGAACTCGTCTGAGGCGACGCTCGGGCAGATCCGTGTCGCGATGAAAAAACGGCTGGACATGATCGAGCAGCTGCTCGGGGCAGTCAAGAGTTATGCCAAGTTCGAGAAAGAAACGTTCGAGAAGGTGACTGCGATGCGTGCCAGCGTCGCCACCGCAGGGCCCGGGGATCTCAACAAGGTGGAGGCAGAGTCCCGCTCGATCTTCGGCAGGCTCCTTGCAGTCGCCGAGAACTATCCGGACTTAAAGACCAACACAACGGTCATGAGCCTCATGGACTCGGTCAAGGGCATCGAAGACGAGATCGCCCGGCAGCGGTATACCTACAACAACATCTCGCAGGAGTTCAATACCATGCTGGACACGATACCGTCAAATTTTGTCGGGCGCCTCATCGGGCTGCTCAGGCTCGAATATCTCCAGTTCGAAGATGCGATCAAAACACCCCCGAAAATCGAGTTCTGAAGGGTCATTGCCGTGGGCGAAACAAAACAGCTTGCGTGGCTTGTGGGGATTTCCCTCACACTAGGCATTATCGGGCTTGTCATCGTCACACTCGCCCCCCCGCTGTTTGAGGGCAACCTTGTCGTTGACCGGTACGAGGCGTCACTGCAGGACAACGGCACGCTTACCGAGGCTTACACGTACGATGTGAAAAGTTCCGGTGACTACCGGATGCTGTACCGGACATGGGAAGTCCCGCTCACCCTGAATGGTTCGACGGTCCCCAACGTCCGGTTTGTCGCAATGCAGGTGCCTGAAGGGACGATTGGGTATATCAAGGATTACAGAGGCGTGGTAACCATACCGGGTGCAAGCGGGAATGTCCCCGCAAAGTCCACGATCGGCTCCCTTGCCGAGCGCAACGAAGCCGGGATCTACGACCCGTCCTATTTTGATGCCGGGACGTATACCGTGGCGTATGCCTACGCCCTCCACCCCCCCGTTGAGTACGACACCTACCACGCGCACCTGAACCTCAAACTTGCCGGGACGAGCCATGTCCCGTACCGCACGGTCAGGATCACGGTGCCGTCCCAATCCGTCGACACGGTCTATGCCTATCCGCCGACGCTGGGTGTCGTTGAGGGCGGCGGCAGGTACACCATCAGCGGCAGCGTTGCGGAGAACGAGATCCTGGCAGTCGAACTCCTGGCGGGGAACACTGCGTTTCCCGGTATGCAGGAGTTCCGGACCCCTGTCGATGATGTGAAGGGAAAGACCGAATCTGCCGCGTTCTGGTACAATGTGCCCTACTACGGGGCGCTTGCCCTGAACCTGATTGCAAAGGCGGCCGTCCTGCTGGTGCCCCTCAGTTTAGTCCTCATCTACCGCCGCTACGGGCGGGAGAAGGAGTACGGGGTGCCGGCGTACCTGTCCACCCTCCCTTCCACCAGCCTGAAACCATGGCAGGTGAACCTGCTGTTCAAGGACGATGCGCTGGAATTTGACAAGGACGGGTACTACGCGACGCTGCTCGACCTCCACCGGAAAAAGCTGATCCAGATCACCGAGAAGGACAAGGGGGCAGGCATCGAGATCCGGCTGCTTGCCACCACCTCAACCGACTCCTACGAGCAGCGGGTCCTCAATTTCATTGCCGCCGTGTCAGAGGGCGGGGTGCTCGATACTACCCGGATCGAGGCGCTCGCAAAGGAAGCCCGGACAGTCGCATCCGCCGAGGAGAAGGCGCTGAGGTACCAGAGGATGCTCAAGGATGTCACGGAACGTGCCGACCCGAAGCTGCCGGTCCAGTACATTGTTGATGGCAGGGAGCACATCGTCCCGCTCCTACTCGGTGCGATCGTGCTGCTCGCCGTATCCATCCTCCTTGCATTCGTCCTGCCCATGCAGCTGATGCTGCTTGGCCCGGCCATCGTGCTCTTTGCGATCGTGCTCGTCCAGGCCATCCTTGCGCTCATGGCACCCTCCACGCTCTTTGGGCACTGGAAGGACGACCATTACAAAGAGAAACTGGAATGGGACTCCTTTGCCCATTTCCTCTCCGACCTTGCGATGGTGAAGCGGTATTCACCGGCGGACCTGTCGATGTGGGGCGAATGGCTCGTGTACGGCACGGCGCTGGGTGTCGGTGACAAGGTTGAACAGGCGATGAAGGCGCTCAACGTCAGCATCCCACAGACCGGCGTCCCCGTCGGGGTTATTGGCATCAACCATGCATTTGTCCCGCTCATGTACTTTACCCCCCCGAGCCATGGCGGTTCCGGCGGTGGTGGCGGGTTCGGCGGGGGAGGATTCGGGGGCGGCGGCGGGTTCGGCGGTGGTGGCGCTGGCGGGCGGTAATCCTCCGGCACATCATAGCCGTGGCAGCATCCGGAACCAGCACGCAAACCATATGAACCTTTGGAAGGGAACCTGATCATATGCAGTATGCGGAAGGGCAGGTCGGCAGGGTCTTTGTGGTGCGGATCGACGACGGGGAGGATTTCCTCGATTCGATGCAGCGTTTCGTTGCCGAAAAAGGGATCCAGTCGGGCTCTGTCACCTTCCTCGGTGCCCTGATGAGCGGCAGGATGGTCACCGGCCCAGAAGAGCCCGTCATCCCCCCCACCCCCCATTTTGTCATGTTCGAGGGCGGCTGGGAGGTGTTTGGTGTCGGCACGATCTACCCGGGCGAAGGCGGCCCCCACATCCACTACCATGCCTCCGTCGGGCGTGCGGGCCATGCCCTCACCGGCTGCCTGCGGGAGAAGGCAACAACCTACCTGATCGTCGAGGCGGTCATCATCGAATTTACCGGGCTTTTGGGACGGCGGGAGTTCGATGAACGCACTCAGATGAACCTCCCCGTCCTTGGCAGCAGGGAAGGGCCGGCAGAGGAGCAGGCAAAGGAGACCGGGCAAACGGCTCCACCCGAAGAGGAAAAGAAACCCGAACCGGAACCAAAAGACGAGCTGCCGGATGGGCTGGCCGACATCATCCGGGACCTGACCCGGCGCTGAATATTTTTCTATCTCTGACTCTTGAGCAATGCTCAACAGATTTTATGACGCTCTTGGGGGTGTTTGCTGTTCCGACAGGAAGAGCAAACTAGAGAAGATGTCCGTCAGGACATCTTCAAGATGATCACCGTCGCGTGGGCACCCCCCATACTATGATCGTCATCCAATACGGTTGATGAGAAGAATGAACAGAACGGGATTTTCCAAAGAGCCACCTCTTTATCTCACCGCTGGCATTTTAGCGAAGGTTCACGCAATAATCACCGGAGCATGATCCCCCAGCCCCCTGTCCTCCCGGTGTCGAAGAAGGAAGCCGCACGGCTCGGCATCTCCCAATGTGACGTCATTCTTGTGACCGGCGACGCGTATGTCGATCACCCGTCGTTTGGGGTCGCACTGATCGGCCGGGTGCTCTGGGATGCCGGTTATACCGTCGGCATTATCGCTCAGCCGGACTGGAAGGTAGACAGGGACTTCATGGCGCTCGGCACCCCCCGGCTCTTCTTTGGCGTGTCCTCGGGCAACGTCGACTCCATAGTCAATAACTTCACCCCGAACCTCAAGCGGCGCAGCAGGGACGTGTATTCACCCGGGGGGATACCCAAACGCCCTGACCGGGCGACCATTGTCTATGCGGACCGGGTCCATGCCCTCTTCCCGAAAATCCCCATTGTTATCGGGGGGATTGAGGCGAGCCTGCGCCGGTTTGCCCACTACGATTTCTGGCAGGACCGCGTCCGGCAGTCGATCCTTGTCGATGCCCCTGCCGATCTCCTTGTCTTTGGCATGGGCGAGCGGCAGGTGTGCGAAATTGCACGGCGGCTTGATGGGGGGGAGCCGGTGCACAGGATCCGCGATATCCTAGGCACGGCATACAAAATGGACGTCTCCGAATGGCGGGGCAGTTCTCAGGACTGCATCATTGAGATCCCGTCATCTTCTGAAGTTTCCCGGGATAAAACTGCCTATGCCCGGGCATTTGCCCTCCACTATGCCCAGCAGGACCCGGTGCATGGAAAACCGGTTGCCCAGCCTCACCCAAAGACCGTCATCGTCCAGAACCCCCCGGCACGCCCGCTCACCACGCCGGAGCTCGACCATGTCTATGAACTGCCCTTTTCCCACCTCGCCCACCCGTCCTACCGGCAGGCCGTCCCCGCGCTCGAACCCGTGCAGTTCTCGGTCACCAGCCACCGGGGCTGTTTTGGCGCCTGCTCGTTCTGTGCCCTCACCCACCACCAGGGGAGGATCGTCCAGAGCCGGAGCATGGACTCCATCGTGCGCGAGGCGGAACGCATGGCAGCCATGCCGGAATTCAGGGGCACCGTGCAGGATGTCGGCGGCCCGACGGCAAACATGTATGGCCTCTCCTGCCGGCAGTGGACAATAGTGGGGGCATGCCTGGACCGCCAGTGCACCCCTGCATGCCCGAACCTTGTTACAGACCACGCACCTCAGGTTGAGCTCCTGCAGCTGTTGCAAAACATTCCGGGCGTCAGGCACGTATTTGTGAGTTCCGGCATCCGCCACGACCTTGTGCCCGCGGATGATGCCATGTACCTGTCCGAGCTCTGCGAACACCACGTGTCCGGGCACCTCAAGGTCGCCCCGGAGCACATAGCGCCGGCCGTGACTGCCTGCATGAACAAACCCCCCGGCGAAGTGTTTGAGGCGTTCCGCACCCGGTTTGAAGCATTGCAGAAGGGGAAACGGAAACGGCAGTACCTCCTCCCGTACTTCATGTCCGGCCATCCCGGCTGCACGGTTGCTGACATGATCCAGCTGGCAGAATACATCAGGGACAGGAACCTGTACACCGAGCAGGTGCAGGACTTCACGCCGACCCCGATGAGCGTCTCGACCTGCATGTACTACACCGGGCTTGACCCGTTCACCCTGCGCCCCGTCCATGTGCCAAAAGGGCGGGAGAAGAAGATCCAGCGGGCGATGCTCCAGTACCGGGACAAAAAAAACCGGAAGCTGGTGATCGAAGGGCTCCGGGACACCGGGCGCGAAGACCTGATCGGGTCCTTTCAGGTGCGCTGACCAAAGAATATCTGCAGCCAGAGCTCGGCACAGAATACTCGGAAGATCTCGGGTGAATAGGCCGACTTTCCCGCGAGAAACGCAAGGTAGTTCTTCACAACCGCGTCTGCGTCCCAGTACAGGCGTGCATGGAACGTATCCGACGTGAACACTTCCAGCACAAACGGCCGGAGTTCCTCTTTCATCCAGACCTCTTCGGGCGTGACAAACCCCATCTTGTCCGTCCGGCAGCGGACAGACTCCGGCACGAGCCCTTTTATCGCACGGCGGAGCACGTGCTTTGTCACCCCGTTGCGGATCTTCTGGTCAAGGGGGAGTGATGCGATGTACTCCACGAGGCGGACATCAAGGTACGGGACCCGCGACTCGATCGAGAACGCCATCGCGTTTCGGTCTTCGTAGTGCAGGAGGGCAGTCAGGTTGGTCGCGGTCAGTTCACGGTACAGCACTTGATCAAGGCTCCCGCCATACCGGTCGACCTTGGGTGCCTCCCCCCGCAGCAGTTTCCGGCGCCCTGCCCTGACATATAACTGCCGGACCGAATCGCGGATAAACCCGTGGTGGTGCCGGATCGCCCCGATCTTTTCACAGAGAGCCCTGTACCAGTGGAATGATCCGGTCAGCCCGAAGATATAGCTCCATGCATATGCCAGGTAGCCGGCAAGGAGCTCATCAGCTCCCTGCCCGTCCAGCACCACCTTCACCCGTTCCGCGGCAAGGCGCATGACGCAGTACTGGGCGTAGATGGACAGTGACCCGAACGGCTCGTCCTGGATGGCAATCAGCGGGCGCAGGTCATCCCAGACCTTTCCGGCTTCGGGTTGGATGCGGTGCTCATCGACTCCCGTCGCTGCCACCACCTCGTCGATGTACCGGCGCTCATCGAACCTCACATCATCAAAGTACACCGAGAATGTTTTCTGCCGTGCACCGACGCTCTGGGGCGCCTCGAGCCGGATCAGTTCGTTGATCAGGACGGCGAGGGTTGACGAGTCGATCCCCCCCGACAGGCACGTGCCCATCGCCACGTCGCTGCGCAGATGGATCCGGACCGCATCTCTCAGCAGCGACAGGAACCGTGCCGCGGACTCCGCATCCGGGGTATCCGAGCTGACCGACGGGTTGACCGTGACATCCCAGTACCGGTACGGTGCCGGTGTCCCGGCAGGGGTCACCACCATCGCGTGCGCCGGGCGGAGCTGGAGGATGCCGTCAAACATCGTCTTGTCCGAATGGTCATGGACACCCCACGCAAGGTACGTGAGCAGCGCCTCATCGTCCGGTTTTTTCCCTGCTTCGGTGTGGGCGAGCAGGGCCTTGATCTCGGATGCAAAGAGAAACGACCCGCCCGCTTCGGTATAGTAAAACGGTTTGATGCCGAAACGGTCGCGGGCACAGAAGAGCTGCTGCTTTTTTTTATCCCAGAGCGCAAATGCCCACATGCCGTTGAAATGCGGGAGGCAGTCCGTTCCCCACTCCTCGTACGCGTGCAGAATCACCTCGCTGTCGGACTTGGAGCGGAACGTATGCCCTTTTGTTGCCAGCTCCGCCCGCAGTTCGACAAAGTTGTAGATCTCGCCGTTGAAGACGAGCCACAGCGACCCGTCCTCGTTTGTCATGGGCTGACGGGCATCGTCCGAGAGGTCGATGATGGCAAGGCGCCGGTGGGCAAGCCCGATGCGGTCGCTGACATACGTGCCCTGCCCGTCGGGACCGCGGTGGGCAATCCGCGCCGACATCGTTTCCAGCAGGCCCCGGTCCGGCAGCGTGCTGCCGTAACAGAACTGCCCTGCAATCCCGCACATTACCTATCCGGTGAGCACGGGAGGTTAAAAGGACGTCGGGTGGAGGGCGGGGAGAATGTCTGAGACCTCTTCAGCGATCCGGATGGTCGTGCCGGGCTCGGCCTGGCGCCGGGCGACATGAAGCATGATGTGGAGGGGATCGCCACTATGAAGGATCCGGGCCAAAACATGGCGGGGCTCTTACAAAAGATCAACGGCTGATCTACCTTTTTTCAGATCTCGATTGTCAGGTCGTCCGTTGCCACGATGAGCCCGGGGAAGATCTTTTCAAATTCATCCTGCACCGCCCTGCGCTCGTCCAGCGTGCGGTAGACCTCTGCACCGAAGTGCACCAGCGCGAGGCGCTGTGCGTTCGCTTTTTGTGCGATCCCGATCGCGTCCTGCGGGTTCAGGTGCGGCCAGTCGGTGCTTACCCCGCCGGGCTTCAGTGCGCATTCCGTGATGAGCAGGTCGGCATCCCGGGCAAGGGCGACGGCGTTCTCGCAGGCACCGGTGTCCGTGCAGTAGGTGATCACCTTCCCGTCAACCTCCAGCCGGTACCCGTAACAGGGGGCAGGATGGACAAGCGGGCGGCATTCCACGGTGAACGGGACCCGGTGCACACCCTCTGCAAGCTCGGTGACGCGGGCCGGGTACGGGAGGTCTGCAAGCGGCACGGTGAACGGTTCTGCGGCAAAGGTGTTGAGGAGCTCAGTCCCGCCCGGGAGGCAGAAGATTGTCAGGCCCTGCAGGAACCGGAACTTGACAAGCGTATGCAGGCCGGCGATATGGTCGATGTGGAAATGGGAAAGGAAGAGGAGGGCCGGCTTCTCCTGCGTGATGTACCGGTCCGCTTTTGCGATCCCGTTACCGGCATCGAGGATGATGTCAAACGCTTCCGACTGGACAAGGACAGAGATGGTGTTGCCCGTTACGGTATCATACCAGCCATTGGTACCAAGGAAGGTCACCTTCATGGTAACAGGGTTGTTGCTGCAGTAATAAAGGATTGAGCTAAAAGACGGTCAAAAGATGTTCTTTGAATTTATCTGCGGAGTGTCACAGGGTTATGGCAGGAGGATCATCCTCCTGCCTGCTATACTTTTTTGTACTGGTCTCCACTTCGAAGCCTTAGGGCTTCTCGTGTTTCGGGTCGCTGACCCTCAACAAGTCGAAGAACTTCGTTCTTCTCCATCTCAGGGCTTACCCCCTTTCGATGATTCCATATGATCGAGGACCCGGTCCCACATAACGAGGAGCCCGGGGATGATCACGTAGGCGAGCAGCCCTGCTGATACGAAGATCGCAGTGATGAGAATTTCATTCTCCATGGTCATTCCCTCCGGGTCTGACCAGCTGCGATCTTCTCCACCTCGCATCTGGAGATGCTCGGTCCCAGGAACGCCGCCATGATGATGATCTCGTTGTCCACCATCATTCTCACCTCAGCGAAGAACTTCGTTTTTCTCGAGTTTCGTTGCGTTGAAGACTATCGTCTTCTCCACACTCATTACTCCGTAACTCGTGTCCATGCAACTCACCTCAGCGAAGATTTCCAATCTTCTCGAATCTCATGCTCCGCACATCGATTCAGGACAATGCTGCCACAGTGTCAGCCCAGGTCTCGACCCGGCTGCGGATCGCTTCATCGGAGTACGAGCTGAGCCGCACCCGGTCTCGGATGAAGTCCACGAAGTAGATCTCCCCGTTGGCATTGTGGCACCTGACCGTTGTCGAGAACTTCTCATTCTCCACGTCGCGGACCGGCGTGCCTCCGAGTGCGGTGGCGATCTCCGTATCGGCAACGATGCGGTTTGCTGCGGCCGTGAAGGCCGCGATGTTGCCAGCCCGGATCGTGATGAGCCCGACATCTTTTGCACCGGTATCCTGATAGATGACCCGTGCGGTGTAACTCTGCCGGCTGCGTTTAACCGGAGGGTGGTTCACTCCCTGTGCGTTGTAGGTAACGCACTGGAAGGGGTTGTTCGTGATGACGCCCTGGACGATGTTGTCAAAGGCAGTCACATCTGCGAGCGGGACCGCAATATTGCGGATCGCACTCTTGGTTGTTGTGCTTGACGTAAAGTCTGCCATGTTTTTTTACCTCCTTTTTTTTATTTCTGAGTGGGTTCATCAGAACCCCGAAGACGAGAAGAATTCATCAGAATTCTTCGCTGTCTGGCGAGGTTCATGAGAGGGTCGAATGTCGGCTTTTGCCCCCCTTCTCCTCATCAAGGTTTTACAAACCTCTCTGATCTCACAGATGAGATGGGTGGCACCGCCACCCTTCGAGTGTGTCTCGGGGCGCCCTTTGACATACAGATAAGGGTTGAATGGGATATTACGGGCGATCTGGGGGTAGCAAGCGGGGGCTTTTACACAGCGTTTTTCAGGAGTCGGGCAAATCGGCGCGGATTGTGATTGATCGGAGCCTGAAATAAAAAGAAATTGAGGTTATTTTTTTAAGGATTTGGGGAAATCGAGATCTTTTCTCAGTCCGTCAGACCCACCATTTTCCCGGTTGCACAATCTTCGGGTCCGAAAAATTTCCGGACAAAATAATTTTGCATCCAAAAAAATCGAACCTTAAAATTTTGAAACTTAAAAAAATCCGGCACAAAAAATTTTCAGCGCGAAAATGTTCCGGCCTGATCATGAAAAAAAGTGACCCATAATCGGTAAGCCTCAGACGTGGACTCGTTTGCTGACACAGAATTTTTTGCCGGTAAAAATTGTGTCGGTCAAAAAATTTCGGGCTTTGAAATTTTCACACGCAAGAATTTCCGAACAAAAAAAATTTTACGTCCGAAAAAAACCGGGTTTTAAAAATTATGAGCGCGAAAATTTTCCGGCACAAAAATTTTCAGTGCGAAAAAAAGTCCAGCAAATTCTCCAAAAAATTGCCCTGCAAAACAGGAAGATCCTAAAAAGATTTGCCGGAAGAGTTCCGCCCTGCCTTTCAGACCCCCGTCTTTCACGTTCCCTTCTTCTTCGCCGTCTTTTTCCTCGCAGTCCCCTTCGCCCGGCCGACCTCCTTCGTGTCGCAGGGGATGCACTTCTCCAACTTCTCGTCGATGATGCGGTACGCATTGGCGAGCACCGACGAATTGGAGATGAGCCCGGCGATCAGGATCACTTCGAGGATCTCCTCCCGGGTCGCCCCCATCCTGGTCGCGGCCTGCATGTGGTAGCCGGTGCAGTGCGGGCACTTGAGCGCCGCCCCGACGGCCATGCTGATCAGCTCCACGTACTTCGGGTCGAGCGGGCTGGTCTCTGCAACCGTCCCCTTGTAAAGCAGGTGTGAGATGAGCACCTCGGGGCGCTCCCCCATCCGCTTGAAGATCAGGGGCACCCGCCCGTAATCCTCCTCGATGACCTTCATCCACTGCTCTGCGGTGACGTCCGCGCCCTGTGCGACAATCTGGGCCAGCCGCTCTTCAAATTCCACTTTGGGTTTTTTCATCATCACACCACAATATTTGTCTCAGAAAACGGGCGGATCTTGAGCATGATATAGTCCCGCATCCGTGACGGGGTTAATTCGCAGATATTTCCGATTTTAATCCCGTCCTCGATCTCGATGGTGCGGATCTCACCCGCGAACGGGTCGTAGGGGAGTTTCACCCGCAACCCGTCCATCTGGACGGTGAGCGGCGTCGGGGACGTCACCTCATGGATCCTGGGCACCTTCTCCTTGATCAGGTCCATCAGCCGCGCCGGCGATACCGAGATCGGGTCTTTGGCAAGAGCGATACGCTTCTTTTCAAGCACCCTTGTTATTTCCGCAATGACCTCGTCGAGCTTGGCCAGTTCTTCGGACTCTTTTGTCCGGTGCATGAACCTGCCCACGTTGCCCACGTACCCGTCAACCGGCGGGTCGATGATCCGCTGGAGGGCCTCTTTATTGGGCCCGCCGCACAGCACGATGGGGACATCGATCCCCCTGCGCAGGAAGGGCATCTTCTTTTCAATGCAGTTCTCGAAGTTCCCCAGCAGGTAGATCGCGAGGTCGTGCTCGTTGATCACGTCCCGTTCCTCGTCATTGAGGGCGGCAATCCGCTTGCCCGGGCCCCGGGCAAGGCTGACCATGTTGCTCTTTGCCCCGAGCCGGCGCAGGTATTCAGCGATGTCGCAGGAGGGGTGCGGGAGGTGGTGGATCTCAAGGCTCATCGAGACAACGGCGATCTCGGTACCGACAAGCGGGGAATCAATCACCTCGCCCCCGAGGGGTTTTCCGGCCGTGCGGAGGACCTCCACGTCGTCCTTTGGCATGAAGCACAGGAGCACAACCTCCGATGCCATCACGTGTTTCTGGACGATGTAGCCGCCGACATCCTCGATCAGGTCCATGATCTCGTTGTGCCGGTAGACCCCGCCCTTGTACGTGACCGGGACAAGCATCATGGCATGGACTCCCCCATTTTCGCAAACTTCGACTGCACCAGCGCACCAATGTCAGCAGAAAGCGTGTCCTCGCTTGCGACAAAGAAGAATTTGCCCTTTGTATATTGTTCGCGACGGATCCGAAAACCCTCGGGGGCGATGCACTTGAACGCGTAGATCAGGTCCTTGTAGACCGACTCGCTGGGATCGGCAACGACGATATCCTCGATCTCCCGCGCATCAACGGATACATCGCGCAAAATGACCGTGAACCGGTCCGACTGTTCGACATGGTCCTGCCCGAACCGCGCAAGAAAAATCTTCAGCATCGGGGCGAGGTAGGTCTCTTCTGAAAGGACCAGCATGATCTTTCCTGCAAGCGCGTTCACCGCGGCAAAGTCCCGCACCCGGATAAGGGTGGTGATTTTGTGGAGGACACCAACAGCGATAAAGATCGGGACTCCCGGGTCGACATAGATGTGGAGCTTGTGGATCATTCGGATCAGGTTGTGGTCGAGCAGCACGTCATTGGTGATCTTCTTGTAGTACTCCGCGCCCAGCGGTTCCGGGCATTCCACTTCGAAGTACTCAACCGCGTGCATCTAATCGTCCCTGATAAAGCCGCTGGCCAGCAGTGCCGAACCCACGGCGCCGATGTACTGCGAGTACTTCGGCACCATGATCCTGGTCTGAAGCAGTTCCCCCATTGCGTGGACAAGCCCCTCGATGAGCGAGGTGCCGCCGACCATGAGCACCGGTTCCTTGATGTCCACTTCCTGCAGCTGCTGCTCGAATACCTGTTCTGCCACGCTGTGGCAGGCGGCAGCAGCAACGTCCTCTCGGGAGCTCCCCGCGGCAAGGGCATTGACCAGGCTCTGGGTGCCAAACACGATACAGTAACTGTTCATCGGGACGTGGTTTGCAAAGCCTTTCATGGCAAGGGGCCCCAGTTCCGTGATGTCCACCCCGAGGCGCTTTGCGGTCATCTCCAAAAACCGCCCGCTCGCCCCGGCGCAGATGCCCCCCATCGTGAACGTCCCCGGGATGCCGTCCTGGACGGTGATCGCCTTGTTGTCCATGCCGCCGATGTCGATCACGGTTGCCGGGCCGTGCTGCCGGTCTGCGAGGTAGACCGCACCCTTCGAATTGACGGTCAGTTCCTCCTGGATCAGGTCCGCCCTGATCTCCTTTCCCACGAGGAACCTGCCGTACCCCGTCGTGCCGACTGCTTCAATCTCGTCCCGCCGGATACCCGCCTCCGTGAGGGCATGCCCGATCACGTCCTGAGCGCTTTTGAGCACTTCGGTGGTGGGCTGCCAGCCGGTGCCGACAATCCGGTTGTCCTTCATGACAATTGCCTTGGTGGTCGAGGAGCCGGAATCAACCCCCAGCGTGATGCCCTGCTGGGTCTCGCGGGCAAGCAAAGCCCGCCGGCGGGCGATCGTGGTCAGGGCTTCCATGCGGGTGAGCAGCGTTCCCGCGGTGGTGCGTTCCGTGAACGAGTAGCTAACGACCGGCAGTTTTGAGTTGTTGTGGATATACCGGCGCAGTTCGTTTCTTACGATCGCCGCCTCGGCACACCGGAAGCAGGTCGCAATGAACACCGCGTCCGCGTCGATGCGCCCCTCGGCCAGTGCCTTTGCCCGGGCAATCGCGAGCTTGAGGTCAGGGCTCCGCACGTCGAGCCCGAACGCCTCGAAGTCCCGTATGATGTCTTTTAACGCAATGTCAGGGAAGAAGATCTCACCGTTCACTGCCTTTGCCGCCTCGTTGATCTCCTGCTGGACACCGCTGTATTCCGGGCCGCAGGAGAGCTGGGCGATCCGCACCGGCACGGTCATTTCCCGCCTCCCAGCCCTTCAAGGAACCGCTTGATCGCCGCCACGAACCGGGTGCCCTCCTCCTCAGACTTCGGGTAGTTCAGGTCGAGGCGCGGGACCTTTTTTTCCCGCACGAGATACTTGACCAGCTCGTTGGTGCGTGCGCAGCCCATGCACCCGAATGCAAGGTCGGAGTCTTTGATGACGATCGCGGCATCGCACGAATCAATCATCGGGCCGTAGAGTGCCATCCTGCCCCGCACGCCGCTGGGGACCTCGACAGCAGCCCACCGGAGCCCCTTTTTTGGCTCCTCGGGGGTGATCTGGAGGGGCACCGATTCAATGCCTGCCGTCTGGATCCGCTCACGGATGGCGGTCGCAGAACTCAGTGGGGTGTGCCCGTAGCGGGCAACAAGGTCAGATAATATCAGGCTCGTCGCGGGATAGATGAATACTTTTGCCATGTCAGGGCTCCAGCGCTTCGATCAGCTTTTTGAGGGTATAGACGTCCAGTTTTTTCGTCTCCAGCGTGTCCTGCGGGGCGGGGATACTGCCGGCATCGCGGGACCGGAGCTCGGTAAGCCCGTGTGACACGTAGGGCAGGACCGTCGTCTCGAACTCGATCCCGTGGAAGCCCGGCCGTGCACCGCCGAGGCTGGAGCGGCAGCGGCGGGGGTCGCCCGGTACAAACCCGCGGTCCTTGACAAAGATATGGTCCGGATCAAAGGCCCGCAGTTTACGGATCAGGTCATCCACAACATCCTCGCTCCCGTTGATCGCGAGCCCGAAACAGGTCTCCTTGATCATCACACCCTGTGAGATCTCGTATGCATGGATCGCCAGCTCTGACGGTGTCAGCGTGGGTGATTCGACGACAATGTACTTAGTCACGGTTCCGGGATATTTCGGGGCATATCCGGTCACTGCGCCACCTCCCTGATATACACTTTCTCCCTCTCACGGAAATTCTTCAGCTTGCCGGTATCCAGCACGCAGCCGATGATATTGGTGCCCTCAAAAGGTTCCGACGTCGGGCCAAACTCCCGGTTTGGTGAAAGCCGCACGCCGACCATCCCCGATCCCTTCCGTGAATCGTTCGTGATCGCAAGGGATGCCGCGGGGACTTCGGTTGCCGGTATGTTCTCGGGGATGATATTTACCCCTCTGGGCACCTCCGGCTTGAACAGGAACACATCGTCAAATTTGAAAAAGAGTGGCATCATCCCCGCATCATGGTACTCAAGCCCGGTTAAGCGGCGGAATATTGCACAGCTCACCGGGGCGGCGGCATCGTCAAGGACGATATCGACCACCTTTGACTCGGGGGCGGTTGTTATTGCCGCCGCCTTCTCGTGGAGCACGTCAAGCGTGGTTGCCGGCTCCTGTGATACCACGATCCGCGACCCTTCCGTGCTGTCCACATGGAGTGCAAACCCGCGCACCCGGGCAATCTGCTGCGCTTGTTCAAGCGGGAGCCCCAGGAGATCGATCCGTTCCGGCGTGACGTTCATCGTGAATATATCGCCCTCCCGTGCAAGCTTCACGAGCTCGATCCCATGCACTACCTGCCCGACGACGCTGTGGGCAAGGCTGCTCTGCACATCAGCGCGGTAGAGGTAGACCCCGCCGCTCGACTGCCCGGCGCTGCGCACCGTTACCGTCCCTTCGCGTCGGGGATGCCGGTTTTCAACCGGCACCTCAGAACCCGCGTACCGTGTGTCGAGGATATGGGTGCTTGTGGCGCGGCTGACCGTAAACCTCGGGGTCTCGGATGCAAAGAGCAGGTGTTCAACACTCCCTGTCGCCTCCGTCGTGATATGGTCCGGGCTGTAGCCCTGCGCCACGACCCCGACCCTGGTGACGACCTGCATGCCCTCTTCGAGTGCAAGGCCAAAGTCCGTGGTCGTAAACGAGCGGCTCGTATCCGCCCAGCTGATCACCGGGTCGATCTTTATGATCCGGTCGCCGGTTGACCAGCGGTCGAGGATGGCCCGCCCGCTCACGACCCTGCCGATCACCCCCCCACTCTCATCGGCCCCGTGGTCAGCGGAATGTCGCAACTTGGAGAAGATCAGGTACGAGCGATCCGGATCGTATCCCCCGCACCCGAGGATGAGATCCCCGCGTTCATACAGGCCGGGCTTGCGGAGCGGACGGATGGATGAAGGAAACGGGCCGAATGCGGCCGCATACCGGTCATGCCAGTGGAGCACGAGGCGATCGTTGAGGTCTCCGGTTACAAGGAACCCGGCGCTCCCGCCGACGACCTCCACCGTCACATCGCCTGCCGTGGAACTGATCGCAAGGCTGTTTGTAGCTGCCTGCTCCTTTGTCGCGGGTAGGATCACCGCAACGCAGCACCCTGATGGGATTGGCGGGAGCACGGTTTTTAAGGTGCTTCCCTCACCGACGTCCAGCCTCTTCCCGTCGAGGTGGATGGTGACCATCACGCACCTCAGGCCGCGGGTTTGCTCATGACCTGCCGCTCTTCCTCGGTCAGGCTCGCGAGTATATCGGCAGTCTTGCCGATCTGCACGATCTTGCCCCCCCGCATGAGCGCGAGGCGATCACAGATATCACGGACGAACTCCATGTCGTGGGAGACCACGATGAAGGTCTCTTCCATCTCCTCGCGGGCGTGCATGATGGAATGTTTTACATCGACCTTGGTGATCGGGTCCATTGTGCCGGTCGGCTCATCGAGGATGACGATGCGGGGCTCGCGGATCAGCACCTGGGCGAGCGCGACGCGGTGGCGTTCCCCCTCGCTGAGCTGTGAGGGCATACGGTCGAGGATCTCCGTGCTTTTGTCCTCAGAAAATCCCGCCATCCGCAGCGTCACGATCGCTTTGCGCATTGCAAGCTCCTTGGGGAACTCGAGCCCGATCGCATCGGTCAGGTTGTCAAGCACCGTGCGGTGCGGGAACAGGTCGTACTCCTGGTGCAGGAGCCCGATGTACTCCTTCGCCCGCCCCCGCTGATCGATCCCGGGCTTGGTCATGTCCACCCAGTCCTCGCCAATCCGGATATTGATCTCCCCGCTCGTGGGCTCGATGATGCCGGATACGATACGGGAGAGCGTAGTCTTGCCTGCCCCGCTCTTGCCGATGATCCCGAAAATTTCCTTGGTAAATACCTCAAAATTGACACCGTTGACCGCCCGGACGACCCCGCGGTCGACCGAGATATACCGTTTCACGAGATCGCGGGCGACCACAACCTTATCACCGAGTTCGCAGGCACCGAACTTCTCGGTGTCCTCGTGCCCCCGCATGAACTCTGCGATAACCCCTTTTGGCGCCCCCATCTTTGCGATCTGGCCGTTGACGAGGAGAATGGCCCGGACGGCGACGTCCTCGATCACCTGCGAGAAGTGGGAGGTGACGATCATGCCCATGTTGTTTGCCTGTGCCGCAGTCTTCAGCATGTCATGGACGAGGCGGGCCGTGTTGGGGTCAAGCGTGCCGGTCGGTTCATCGGCAAAGAGCATGAACGGCTCCTTTGCCAGCTGGCGTGCCAGCACCACCCGCTGTTTTTCGCCGCCCGAGAGGTCGCGGGCAATGTGCATCATCCGGTGCGAGAGCTTGACCTGGTCGATAAGGTCCGCGGCACGGTTGATCGCCTTGTCCTCAGGATAGTCCACGTCGTCAAGGGCATGGAGGACGTTCTCGATGACACGGTCGTTCCCGTACAGGGCAAACGTGCGCTGGAACATGATGGCGGTGCGCCGCATCAGCCGGCGCCGCAGGCTGTCATCGTTCTCCTTCCAGGGATCAATATCCTTTGGTTCAAGCGTGCCGCCGCAGTACGGGCAAGGTTTCCCTGCAGCGCTTCGTACGTCGATATATTCGCACCCGGTACAGGCCGCGACATGGTACATGATGCTGCCCCCTGTCGGTGGCTGCTCCACGCCCCTCATGAGGTGCATCAGGACGGTCTTGCCGGCGCCGCTCCTGCCGATGATACCCAGAACTTCCCCTTCGCCGATCTCAAATGTGATATTTTTTAACACCTTCGTGCCATCAAAATCCATGCAGAGGTTATCGACCGTGATCAATGGAGGCTTCATAGTACCCTTATACCAATGTGGTACACATCTCTTATTACCTTTTATATGGTGTACCGCATGACCCCGCCCTTGTTCTGCCCGTTTCGGCTTCAGGTACCGGTTGCGAGAACCTGCTTCACAATCGTTACAACCTCATCCACCCTTTTGACCACGTGATGGGCGGTCCTGTACAGCTCCGGGGGGCGGTTGCCCGGCTGCTGCTCGGTCAGGATGGCAAGGTCTGCCGCCTGCATCGCAGACAGGTCGTTGATCCCGTCGCCGACCATCACGACACGGTCGTACTCCCGCTTCAGGTCGGCGACGATCTGCGCCTTGACCGAGGGAGTTGCCACCCCGTAGACACGATCCCGGGGGATGCCGAGGTGGTCTGCCATCCGCTCAAGCTTTGCTGACCGGTCGCCGGATGCGATGAACGTCGGCACGCCCATCCGGTGCAGTGCTGTGATCGCTTCCTTAGCACCGGGAAACGGCGATCCCCCGGCGGTGACCGTGAACTCGATGCCTTTTTGTGCCATGTCCACAATCGCACCGGAATTGAGGGTCAGGATCGATTCCCGTTTGCAGACATGCCAGACATTCCTGATGCATTCCTGAAGGTCGCCGACAAGGGCACGGCGGTCCGTGTAGAGCACGTCACCGATCTCTTCAGCGGTCGTGACCTTGCGGGTACAGCTGATCCCAAAGCCGATGTCATTGTCGACAAGATACGTTGACAGGAGCATGGAAGGGGGTGCCCTGATGATTGACTTGGAGTGGACAGGCAGCAGGACGAGCACGCGATCACGCGATGCGAAAGTGAGGGTTGTCGTCTCGATGCCGGGCAGCAGCTGCTTATGCCAGATATCCTTTGCGACACGGTAGGTGGAAAGCAGGGTTCCGGCACTGTCAAAAACAACGGCAATCTGCACAGGTCACCCCCCCATTGATAAGCTCTATGTAGTCCGCTAATCATTGACTCTTTGAAGCTGATGTTGGTTACTGAAACTGCAGACAAGATAAAGCGCATGGAAATCCGCGGGGCGGGCAGGATTGCACGGGCGGCGGCGCAGGCACTGCGCGACTGCGCGGAGTTCCCCCTCTCCAAAAATGACCTTGGCACGTTCAGGAGCGGGATGCAGAGAGCTGCGCAGGTGCTTGTTGCCACACGCCCGACCGCGGTCTCCCTTCCCAATGCCGTCCATATCGTCCTGGCCGGGCTGGAAGGTGCAACGACACTGGATTCTGCCCGGGAGGGCGTGATCCGGCGTGCCGAAGCGTTCATCGATTCGTCCCGGCACGCGGTCGAACAGATCGCACGCATCGGTGCCCGGCATATCGCTGACGGGGATACGATCCTGACGCACTGCAACTCTGAAGCGGCGCTTGCCTGCATCATTCAGGCGCACCGGGACGGAAAGAGTATCGAGGTGTTTGCCACCGAAGTGCGCCCCCGCAACCAGGGGCTCGTCACGATCCGGACGCTCAACGATGCCGGCATAAAAACAAACTTCATCGTGGACTCCGCCGTGCGCTCGTTCATCAACGATATTGACCTTGTTATTGTCGGCGCTGATGCGGTTACCGTGAACGGGGCCGTCGTGAACAAGATCGGCACATCGCAGGTCGCCCACTCCGCATCAGAGGCGCGGGTGAACGTCCTTGTCGCTGCGGAGACCTACAAGTTCGCGCCCCGGACGATCATCGGGGAGCTGATCGAGATCGAGGAACGGCCCCCCCAGGAAGTGCTGCCGGATGAGATCGCACGTACGCTCCCTCATGTGACCGTGCGGAACCCAGCGTTTGATGTGACCCCGGCGGATTACATTGACCTGATCGTGACCGAAGCGGGGGCAATCCCCCCGCAGATGGCGTATGTGATCATCAGGGAATACCTTGGCTGGGGGATCGAGGAATTTCATAAAGCCTTTGAGATCAATACGAGGCATGAGGAGTGAGCGCATGCCAGACGTCATTGCATCATATTATTTCAGGCCGAGAAGCGATACAAAACCCGAACAGGCAGCACAGGCGATCTGCGAGGAGGAGACCACCGGGACCTGGACCGATATCTCAACCCGTGCCGACTATGTCAAACGGCTGGACGGGGGGGTGGAGAGCCTGGTGAAGCAGGGTGAGGGGTACCTCGCCCGGATCCGCTACCCAGCCGAGATCTTCGAGCCGGGCAACGTGGCACAGTACCTCTCGGTGGTGGCAGGCAACCTCTTTGGCCTCGGGCGGCTCGACTCGGTCCGGCTCATGGATGCAGAGTTTCCCGATTCCCTCATGCGGTTCAAAGGACCGAAGTTCGGCATTACGGGGATCCGCAGGATGATCGGGAGCAAGGATCGCCCGCATGTCGGCACCATCATCAAACCGAAAGTCGGACTGAATCCAGAAGACACTGCGGCCGTTGCGTTCCAGGCAGCCATGGGCGGCATTGACCTGATCAAGGATGACGAGACGCTGGCGGACCAGAAGTTCTGCCCGATCGATCTGCGCCTTCCGCTTGTCATGCAGCGTCTCGAAGAGGCAAAGGATGAAACGGGGAGAGAGGTGCTCTACGCGGTCAACATCTCCACCCGGGCAGACCGCATCACCGAACGGGCACTGCATGCAATCGACCTTGGCGCAAACATGATCATGGTCGATGTCTTCACGACGGGATTTGGCGCCCTGCAGGCACTTGGCGAGGACCCCCGGATCAAGGTGCCGATCCATGTCCACCGCACGATGCATGCCGCATTCACAAGAAACCCCGAGCACGGGATTGCGATGCGCCCGCTGGCGCGTATCATACGGATGCTGGGGGCTGACCAGCTCCACACCGGCACGGTGACCGGGAAGATGAGCCATGATGCGACGGACATGAAAGCGAGCATCGGGGTGCTCACGTGCGCCTGCGCTGGCATGAAGCCGACATTCCCGGTATCCAGCGGGGGGCTGCATCCCGGTACCGTGGCAACCGAGATCGCCACGCTGGGAACCGACATCATCCTTCAGGCGGGTGGCGGGATCCACGGGCACCCGGACGGGACGGCTGCCGGGGCACGGGCGATGCGGCAGGCAGTCGACGCATACATGGGGGGGATCAGCGCAGAAGAGTATGCAAAGGACCATTATGAGCTTGAACGTGCACTGAAAAAGTGGGGCACTATCTGAAGGGGGAACATTTCATGGAGATACAGTTTATCAAAATGCACGGGAACGGCAACGACTTTATCCTGATCGATGAATTTGAAAAGGGGGTCATTCCCGATGAGATGAAGGGGCAGTTTGCCGCACTGTACTGCGACCGCCGGTTTGGGATTGGCGCCGATGGCGTCCTGTACTTCTCAAAATCGGCAAAAAACAGCGCAAAGATGCGCCTGTTCCAGCCGGACGAAAGCGAAGCGGAGATGTGCGGGAATGGCATCCGCTGCCTTGTGAAGTATGCTTATGATAATGGGTATCTAAAAGAATCGTGCACGGTTGAGACATTAGGAGGCGACATGTCTGTTGCGATGGGGTACCGCGGGGACGAATTCTTTGCCACCATCACCATGCCCGCCCCGAAGTTCGACCGGAAGGATATTCCTGCAACCGGGGAAGGGGAGTACAGGGAAAAGATCGGGGATTTTGAAGTCCATGGAGTCAACACCGGTGTCCCGCATGCGGTAATCGTTATTAAATCCCTTGATGGTGTTGACGTTGCGGGAGTCGCCCCCGCCATCCGGGACCATGCATCGTTCCCCAAGGGGGCAAATGTCAACTTCGTGCAGAAGATCGGTGAGGACAGCATTAGCATCCGCACGTTCGAGCGAGGGGTTGAGGAGGAGACGCTCTCGTGCGGGACGGGTGCAGTGGCGGCTGCTGCGGTGGCGTATAAACTGGGACTCGCGGGTCCGACCGTGCATGTGGAGACGAAGGGAGGACTGTTAACCATCTACCTGGCCGAAGGAGCAAAGATGGAAGGCCCTGCAGTGACGGTGTTTTCAGGTTCCATCAGTTTTTGATACCCCTTTTACCTTTTTTCCCGTTAACCTGCTCCTTATAGATGTTGTGATTCCGGGTTTGGGAATTTTTTTTTAGTAAAGACGTGGAGATCTTTTTTGAGGTTTTGATGCCATAAGGGGCCAGCAGACCAAACTCCTATTGGCGCTCATATGGTGCTTCTTCTGCCTGCTTCCTGTCGGTAATATCACGGGAGATCTCCAATACTGCAACCGGTTTGCCGCCTTTGTCTCTCAGGGCGATATTTGTCGTACACTCAAAGAGCCGCGTCTGACCGTGTGCGTCGATCACGACGGTCTCGGTCTCGTGCTTGTGCATCTTTCCATCCCATAATGCCTTGAGTGCTAGACAGGGATAAGGTTCGCAAGGTGTTCGTCGCTGATGAAATGCTTCGTAACATTTCCTGCCAACAATGTCTTTTCCGAAATATTGTTTGGCAGTTTCATTAACCCAGATGATGTTCAGATCTTCGTCCATCATACTTATGGGGTCGGTAATTGATTGCAGCATGGCATGCAGTTCCCCCTCACTCTCTCGCTGTGCCTCCTCAATCCGCCGCCGATCCGTGATGTCACGGGCAATAATGGCGATCCTATGAACTTCTTCTCTGTCGCCGATTACCGGATACGCAACCGTGTCGAACCAGACACCATCACGTTCATCCTCGAACCGGACGGCACTCTTTCTCTCTAAAACCTGAGAAATAATCGATCGCCGTGCCCGTGCAATCTCTTCTGGAAGGATCGTATCAACCACGACCCCGATCAGTTCATCTTTACGTTTCCCTAACCGCAGGGCAGCGGTCTCATTCAGTTCCAGGATTTTGCCCTCCGGATCAAGCAGCAGGACCGAATCAGTCGGTGCATTGATGAGTGCCCGTGCCGTCGCCTCACTCTCACGCAGCGCCTCTTCCGCATTTTTACGGTCACTGATATCATAGAGAGCACCCTGAACAAAGGCAGGACGCCCTGCATCGTCACAGATATTCTGGACATGCTCGTGGATCCAGCGCACCCCCCCATACCTGCGCACGATCCGGTATTCCCTCTCAGTTGATTTGTGTGGAGAGGTACGAATTTCATCTAAGCTCTCTTGTATTTCACGCAGATCATCAGGATGAATAACCTGGTCCCACCGGGGTTTTCCAGCTAAAAAATCCTTTTCAGTATATCCGGTGATCTCTTCGACGGCACCGTGGAAAAAGACCGGAACAAAATCCATTCTCCCTCGATAGGCAATCCCGTGAAAGTTCTGTACAAAGGTGCGGTACCGCTCCTCACTCTCGCTCAGAGCCTCCTCTGCCAGTTTCCGGTCGGTGATATCCTCGAGAAGAACGGAGACGCCACGCTGGCCTTCCTCAAAGACAGCAGGCGCAATGCGGGCTGAGAATATCGCTCCTTTTTTTACAAGCGACAGTTCACCAGCCCACTCCTTCCCGGTCAGCCCCATTTTGATCTGTTTCTTCAAAAGGTCGAATGCATCGTCAAAGACCGTCTGACAGGGGGTATATTCGATATTTTTCCCATACAGATCTTCCTGGGCAGTGCCAAGGAACCCTAACATCGGCTCGTTTGCGTACATCACCCGCAGGCCGCTGTCCAGCAGCATGATCAGCTCCGACGAGATCGAGAGCATGGCAGAGAGAGGGACGCGCCGGGCGAGCCGGTAGATCTTTGCCATCCCGAAATGGTGCATCTCCACCTGGCCTGCAACCATCAGGTTCTCAAGGTACCGTCCGGCAGTATTCCGGTTGATGTCAATGTTTTTTACGATCTCGGTGATGTTCAATCCCTGCGGGTGTTGCCTCAGCAGTTCCTTAATCGTCGCAGCGATCTGCCGTTTGAGAGCCATCTTATGAAAAATATCTATTGAAGTAAGATATAATAGTTAAGATGTTGTCCGCAGGCGTGGGCTGCTTTCATGGCAGACTGTGTATGCCGTGCTCTGCCATGTCGAAATCAAATGATCCGCCTTCAGGGAGGGACCGGTGTTTCATCAGGCACGCCCTCCGCTCGCCCATACCCCCCCTCTTATTCAGACGGACGATTGCCTTTGACAGGTGTTCAAGTGCGGTGCCGCCGAGTCCGACATACGTATTCGTCCTTGTGTCTACGTAGACCTGGTTGGTGATGAGCACCGGGATATTGTACCGCTTTGCATAGCCAAGCAGCATCAGCATCTGGCGGGTGAGCGCCTGCATCGCGTCCCTGCCCCGGTCCAGCTCCGTGCGGTAGAGTGCCGTCGCCGAGTCCATCACCACAAGGGAGGCCTTGTGTGCTTTTATCACGCGGTCCACTTCGAGGATCATCGAGCCCTGCTGCACGAAATCCACTGGTTCGTAGAGGATGAGGCGATCGGCAAGCGTTTCTGCCTCCTCCCCGGCAATCTGCCGGAACCGCTCCACGGAGAACCCCTCCGAATCGACCCACACGGCCGTGTGCCCGCTATGCAGGAACCCGACTGCAGCAATCAGGCAGAGCGTGGTCTTGCCACTTGCCGGTTCACCCACAAACTGGGTGATCGCCCTTCTCTCAATCCCGCCACCCAGAAGGTTGTCGAGTGCCACATTCCCCGTGCTTTCGTGGTCACTTTTCATGAGGTGCCCGTTCCTGCTTCCTGACAAGACCCCATCCCGCCTCGGTTACTGCCTGCAGCACATCCCGCACCGGGAGGTTCAGTTCTTCTGCATATTGCCGTGCAGGTTCGAACTCCGCTTTCAGGGTATAGACGCTCCCCCCCATCCAGCCGCATTTGAACGGGAGCACGCGCCGCTGCCCGTTGAGGATGACCTCGACCTGCCCCTCTGTCCGCTCCGCGATGAACCGGTGGACCGCCGGGGTGCAGCGGACTCCCAGCGTGCCGAGTTCACGTGCCATCAGTTCAGCAATTTCCGCGGTTTTCTCCTGTGAGCAGATCACCCGGAAGAGATGGCCTGCACGCCCCTTCTTCATGATGGAGGGGATCGCGCTCGCGTCCCGTGCCCCTGCATCCATGATCCGCACAATCGCGTGGGCAATCACCTCGCCGCTCACGTCATCCACGTTGGTCTCGAGAACGTCCACACGGTCCCGCGGCATCGCGGTGGCATCTGCCTCGACAATCATGGCACGCAGCACGTTGGGGGTGCCGGGCGGATCGCGGGTCCCGGCACCGTAACCGACAGCACGGATGGTATACGGAATGAGGCCATTTTCCTGCACCGAAACAAATTCGGCGAGCAATGCAGCCCCGGTGGGTGTACAGAGTTCCCCCTCCTCATCACCCAGGCAGGTGGCGATGTCCGTGCTCTCGAGGATGTGCACCGTTGCCGGCGCCGGGACCGGGTATGTCCCGTGGCCTCCCCGTGCGGTTCCCCGCCCGAGGGTCAGCGGGAGCACGGCCACCCCGCCGACCCCCAGAGAATGGAGGGCGGTGCACGCGCCGACGACGTCCGCGACGGCGTCATCCGCCCCGACCTCGTGGAAGTGCGTGCGGGTGCCGTGCACCCGTTCCTCTGCCGCCCCGATCCGGGCAAAAACCCGGTCTGCCATTGCCTTTGCCTCCTGCGGGGCGTCCGCCTCTGCACACCGTGCGAGGACCTCGTTGAGTGTCCGGCGGGCAGGGGTTGCGCGGGTGTCCACCTTGATCGCGCTGATCCCGCAGCGCGTGACCGTACTGATGGCCGGCTCTCCTGCAACAGACCTCATCGCCCGGGCTACCTGTTTTTGGTCGGCGCCACAGCCGAGCAGCGCACCGGTGATCATATCGCCCGCTGCGCCATGAAAGGGATCAAGGACAAGGATTCGCATACCGTTACAGTACCTATAAATCCCTCCGTATATGACCTTTAAGGTAATGGCTGAAGTTCAACTGAGGGTGGATTCCGCATATCCCGGCGATCAAGGGGGAGGGAAGGCGCGGCTCGATCCTGAGACGATGCTTCTTTTGAAAATATCCCCCGGAGACTTGGTCGTGATTGAGGGGAAGCGCCGCACGGTGGCAAAGGTCTGGCGTGCGCTTGTGGAAGACTGGAACCAGCGCAAGATCCGGATCGATAACTTCACGCGGATGAATGCCGGCGTGAGCATCGGGGACAATGTGAAGATCTCCACTATCTCCGACGAGATTGAGGCAAAACGGGTTGTCCTTGCACCTCCAGAGGACCTTCCCAAGAAGATCCCGATTGCCAACAACCCCCATGTGTTAAACGGCCTTATTGACTTCCCGGTCACCCTGAACGATTCGGTGCCGATCATGCTGGGGCTCCCGTTCGTGCAGCCGCAGATTGTCGCGTTCAAGGTTATCGAGATCGAGCCGGAAGAAGCGGTGATCATCACCAAGAACACAACCATTGAGTTCTCGGACAAGCCCGCCGTCGGATTCGAAGGCGTGAAACGGTTCTCGTACGAGGACATCGGGGGCTTGAAAGACGAGCTTCAGCGCCTCCGCGAAACGATCGAGCTCCCGCTCCGCCACCCGGAGCTCTTCCAGAAGCTAGGCATCGAACCCCCCAAAGGTGTGCTGTTGTTCGGTCCCCCCGGGACGGGTAAGACCCTGATCGCAAAGGCCGTGGCAAGCGAGAGCGGGGCGCACTTCATCTCCATTGCCGGGCCTGAGGTGATCTCAAAATATTACGGCGAAAGCGAGCAGCGGTTGCGCGAGGTCTTTGAGGAGGCACGGGAGAACGCGCCTTCCATTATCTTCATCGATGAACTGGACTCGATCGCCCCCCGTCGGGATGAGGTGACGGGTGAAGTGGAGCGGCGCGTGGTCGCCCAGCTCCTCACCATGATGGACGGGCTCGAGGAGCGTGGGCAGGTCGTCGTAATCGGCGCAACGAACCGGGTTGACGCAATCGACGTTGCCCTGCGCCGCCCCGGCAGGTTCGACCGCGAGATCGAGATCGGGGTCCCTGCGGAACCGGACAGGATTGATATCTTAAAGATCCACACCCGTGGCATGCCGCTTGCAGAAGATGTAAATTTAGATGTACTCGCCCAGCAGACGCACGGGTTTGTGGGCGCCGACCTTGCAGCACTGGCCCGGGAAGCGGCCATCCGCTCCCTGCGGCGGTACCTTCCCTTCCTTGACCTTGAAGCAAAGGAGATACCGCACGAGGTGCTCGACACGCTTAAGGTGCTCGCGGCTGATTTCCGGAGCGCACAGAGGGATGTGGGGCCGAGTGCAATGCGCGAGGTGATGCTCGAGGTCTCGCATGTCAGATGGGAGGATGTCGGCGGGCTGGATGCGGCAAAAACCGAGATACGCGAGGCAATCGAACTCCCCCTCACGAACCGGCAGAAGTTTGAAGATCTCGGGATCGAGCCGCCGCGGGGCGTCCTCCTCTATGGCCCGCCGGGCACCGGCAAGACCCTGATCGCAAAGGCGGTGGCAAGCGAGAGCGGGGCGAATTTCATCCCGATACGGGGCCCCCAGCTCCTCTCGAAGTGGGTGGGGGAGAGTGAACGGGCAGTGCGCGAGGTGTTCAAGAAGGCGCGGCAGGTTGCACCCTCCATCATATTTTTTGATGAAATTGATGCACTGGCGCCCGCCCGCGGCTCGTCCAGCGACTCGCATGTCATTGACAACGTGCTCAACCAGATCCTGACAGAGATGGACGGGCTTGTTGAGCTCAAGGACGTGGTCGTAATGGGTGCAACCAACCGCCCTGACATTGTTGACCCGGCACTCCTGCGGGCGGGCAGGTTCGACCGGCTTGTCTACATCGGCGAACCGGCGTTTGCGGACCGCAAAAGGATCATCGCTATCCATACGCGGTTGATGCCACTTGAAGGATCGGCACTCGAGGAGATTGTCCTGCGCACCGCCGGTTATAATGATGATGACATCGGGGAGCTCATCGAGCGCTGGGGCAGGGAACGCACTGTGGATGTTGAGGAGCTCAGTGCGATGATCGAGAAGAAAGATGCGAAGGGTGCCGGGCTCACTACGGGCATGCGCCGCAGAAGGGTCATCGAGCTCATGGACGAGAGATCGCTTGCCCTTGCGGACAGCAGGCGTGATACATTCATCGAGGCCCTCGCCCGCCAGACAGAAGGATTTGTCGGGTCGGATCTTGAGGCGCTCTGCCGCGAGGCGGGAATGCTTACACTGCGTGCCGGTGAAGAAACCGTCACCCTGCGCCACTTTGAAGAAGCCGAGAAGAAAGTTCATCCGACGATGAACAACAACCTGCGGGACTATTACCTAAAAATCCAGCAGCATTTCAAAGGCGGGCTCCCCAAACAGGTCCAGCCGCCGGAATACCAGTAATCTTTTCCATTACTTTCCCTCACGGAGACCGGACCGATGCAACACCGGCTTTTACCTGAGGGATCCGGGTGCTGTGCGCTGGATATTCTGCGACAAACCGGCAAAAACTCACAAAAGCCTTTTAAAGAACCCAAAAAAATACTAGGAAGGTACAACCCGGCATGGACTCCAAAACCCAGATCGTAGACGTCCCTATCAGCGGCAAGCCAAAGAAGCGATCCACCGGCATTGTGGGGCTTAACCTCCTTCTTGACGGGGGATACCCATCCGGCACGATCATCATGCTGTACGGGACGCCGATTTCGGGCATTGATATCGCGGCACAGCAGTTCTGGAAGGTCGAGGGAGAAGAAGGCACGTACCTCATCACCGACGGAGACCCTGATATCGGGATGGTGGACGTGGCCGAACTTCACCCCGAGATGTATCTCCCCCAGATGGTTGGTGGGAAGATCATCGTGGATTCCATGTCGCCTGTCATCATCAAGTACGGGATCGATGGCGCCCTGCATTTCCTGCGGCTTGCCCGCGATGAAATCCGCAAGCGGGGTGCCAACCTCATGTTCATCGTGTACACCGGCATCCACACCCAGATGGAGATGACGAGGCTGATGAGGGCAGCCGATATCGTCATTGAGTTTACGACCGGAACGAGCCAGAACGATATCGAGCGGATGCTTGCCGTCCAGAAGATCAAGGATTCCGCGGTGCCCACGCGGCTGCTGCCTTTCATTCTCACCGACAAGGGAATCGAGGCGTCGACCACATCGCGGGTTGTTTAAAATATATTCAATTTTTTTACAGGGATAACCGGACTTCCTTTGCGGCCTCGACCATATTTTTGAGTTTTGCAAATGCGGCGTCCCGTGTCCGCATCCTCATCCCGCAGTCAGGGTCAAGGAGCAGGGCGCGGGCACCGAATGCCTCCACACCCCTCTCGATTCGTTTTTTAATCTCGGCGGCACTTTCAACGGCATCCGTTGTGGAGTCCACGCACCCGAACCCGATCATCCTGCCGGCAAGATCCCGTGATGAAACGAGGGCGATATTGGCGAGGTTTTTTGAGAATTCAAAGTCCAGCACGTGGACCTGGATCCTCAGTATCTCATCGATGACACCGGAGAGATCCCCGCAGACATGCATGCAGGTCGGGATGTTCAGCGTTTTTGTGATCATCTCGATCGCCTGTTTTCCGATGGAAATGTCAGCGATGCCGGTCGAGAAGATCGGCTCGTCAATCTGGAGTAGGGTGACCCCCGCCGCTTCGAGGCTTTTTGCCTCCACGATGAGGGCGTCGGCAAGATCGAGGGCGAGCTCCTCCTTGTTCCGGTACATCGGAGTGCTGATATGGAGTCCGTGGGCGAGCGTGGTCGGCCCCGTGATGATCCCCTTCACTCTTTTGGCTTTTGAAAGGGCATACTTTGTATCGCTGACGCTGATCGGCGCTGACGCCGGCTGCACCTTGCCGATCACCTCCTGCCCCTTGATGCCGGGGAGCTTTGCGGTGAAGGCCCGGATCATGTCTCCGCGTACCTGCCCGTCCGAGATGATGTCAATCCCCGCCTGGATCTGGTCGGCAACCGCGATCTGGACCGAGGGGCGCAGCGGGTCGAGGAGGCTGAGGAGCCCGCCACCCCTCACGACCGGATAGCTCCCGACAACCGTCGTCGCGAGCACCTTGTCGATGAAATAGTCCTTCATGGCACGAGCCGGTGCATGTCACGCGGGAAGAGCACGGCCTCCCGCACGTTGGAAAGGTCCAGCATGGTCATCACGAGCCGTTCCGCCCCAAGCCCCCAGCCGGCATGCGGCGGCATGCCGTAGCGGAACGGGCGCAGGTAGAACTCGAAGCTCTCCGGGTTCAGCCCCTTCTTTCTGATCTGCTGCACGAGCTGGTCGTGCCGGTGAACACGCTCGGCACCGCTGGCGAGCTCCATCCTTTGGTGCATCAGGTCGAATGCCCGGCAGGTGGACGGGTCGTCCTCGTACGGCATCGCGTAATAAGGGCGGATCTCGGTAGGCCAGTCGACGATGAAGTAGTGGCCTCCCATCTCGGCACCGATTGCTCTCTCTGCAGCGGGACTGATGTCATCGCCGTACCTGATCGGCTCATCGATCATCTTCTGCGCGATCGCAATCGCCTCGGCATACGGGAGCCGGGAGAACGGCGCTGCCGGCACCTCAAAACCGGTGCATTCGAGGTTTGCGAGCTGGTCGGTGCAACTGGTCTTCACGTGGGCATAGGTGTACACGATCAGGTCTTCGAGGATCCGCATCACGTCGTAATGATCGGCGAACGAGACTTCGATATCGATCGATGTCGCCTCGTTTAAGTGCTTGGTGGTGTTGTGCTCTTCTGCCCGGAAGATCGGGCCGATCTCAAAGACCTTCTCGAAACCCGCCGCCATCATCATCTGTTTGTAGAGCTGCGGGCTCTGGTTGAGGAATGCCTCCTTGTCGAAATATGCGATCGGGAAGAGTTCTGTCCCTCCCTCGGTTGCAGCAGCAACGATTTTGGGGGTGGTGATATGGATGAACCCGCGGTCGAAGAAAAATTCGTTCACCGCTTGCATGACGGCGCTTCGGATCTGGAAGACGGCAGTGACCCGGGGCCGGCGGGCATCGAGGAACCGGGCATCGAGCCGGGTGTCAAGTTCGGCGGGCACCTTCTCGACCACGTCGAGGGGCAGCGGGCTCTCACTCATGTTCAGGATCTCGAAGGTTTCGGGGACAAGTTCCCTGCCTCCGGGCGCCTTGTCGATTGCCCTGACCGTGCCAGCCACCCGCACGACCGATTCCCGGGAGACTGCCTTTGCGGCAGCGAGCACCGCGTCGTTTGCCTTCTTTTTTACAATGGTAACCTGGATGATGCCGGTCCTGTCACGGATCAGAAAGAAAGCAAGACCCCCGAGGTCGCGTATCTCGTGTACCCACCCGACGACCTCCGCGGTGCCGGTCGCGGGGGTGACTGACTGTATTGGTATCCGCATCAGAATCCTATAATGTTGGGGTACGCGGGATAATGGATTTTTGGGCATGCGCCACGTTTAAATAGCGCCATCCCCTCAGTACCGTACCATGAGCAGCGAGCGGGAAATTTCGGATACGGATGCAAAGAAAGAAACCGGTGGTGGACGGGGCCGCGGCATGAAGATCCTGATCGGGTGTATTGTGCTTTTCATTGTCATAATCGCCGCAGCGATCCTCACCCTTTCCGTTGCCACCATCAGTCCTTGGCAGGATGCCGCGTACCCGTACACAACTTCCTATGCCGTTTCGTTTCCGGAAGGCGAACCGGTGAATATCGGCACCACGCGTTTTGTTGCCCTCTCGTACCAGGATGAAATGGTGGCAGATGTTGACGGCAACCGTGAAAAACTGGTCATCGGTGAAGAGCGCCGGTTTGCCGAACGGCGGGTACGGGTCACTACCCTTGGTTTTACAATCATCGAAACCAATTTCCAGATCCTGATGAAGTACAAGGGAGCCAGGGATAACCGGGCGTATTTCGACCTCACCGTAAAGACGGAAAAGCAGGTGCCGGAGTTCCTGGTAAAACGGCTGCTGCCGCCGGCGGTGGACGCCCGCCCGATCTAGACTTGGATCGTCCCACACGCAGATCAGATTGAACATCAGATCTGTCATAACCGTGTGAGCCGCTGGTGTCCTATCGAATCATTTATCTTTTTTTCAACCCAAACCTTGAGCATACGGTGATAGAAGCTGACCCACACGCCGCCCCCCAGGTGCCCTATCTGCGGTACAGCCGAATCCCTCACATGCTCCGAGCATCTGGGAAGCGACGGGTACTTCTATATCTGCAGCGGGCCAGGCGGGTGCCAGACATCGTTTATTGTCAGCCATGATGGCGAATGCAAGGATTTTTTCTGACTGATCCCCTGCCAGAATGGGCAATCCCTTTGCTCTTTTAAAAAAAAGAAAAAATAAGAAAAAAATTCAGACCAAGAGAACCGGCACATGCCGGTAGTCCGGCCCTCCCGGCAGGTCAATTGTTTTAATCGTTATGCTGAGGTTTTCAAGGCTCGTGGCGATGATCTTGCCTGATGAAATCGTGTAGAGGTCGTTATCGATATAGAGCGACCGCTTCACCTCGTTTGCCGAACTGCCATACCAGTAATACCCGCTTTCACCTGACCCGTGTTTCACCGTGCCTCTCAGTACAAAGCCGGTCTCCGGCGTCAACCCGAATACGTACGCTCCGTACCAGACCTGCTGTTGGCTGTCGTAATAGCCGAGTTTGGACATGACCGGCACGTTTGTTACCTCCCGCACCGGGATCACGAGCAGGTTTTTGCCCTTATCAAACAGGAACGCCTTGTGGTCGGAGAGCGCTGCCGAGTCTGTGCCGGCATCTCCGATCTCGACTTTATCGATCTGTTTTGGATGGGCGACATCAGAAACATCGAAGAGCGCGATCTTCAGGCCCTGCGTTGAGATGCCGCCCCAGTCATTTGTCGCGGTCTCCTTGCCGATGCCGATGATGTGGTTTTTATCGTAGGGGTGCAGGTAATCGGAGTAGCCGGGGATCTTCAGCTTTCCCAGCACCCTTGGGTGTTCGGGTGAAGAGAGGTCAATCACAAAGAACGGGTCGATCCGCTTGAACGTGACCATGTAGAGCCGGTCTCCGACAAATCTCGTGGAGTAGATCTTCTCCTGTTCGGCGATGTGGGTGAGTGACCCGATCGTCTCCATGGAGGGGTTGAGCACAAAGACGTTATTGTACTCATACTGTCCCCGCCGGGTCCAGATATTGGAGGTGGTCGCCACCCGCAGGTTATCCCCGTACTCGTCCATCGCAAACTGGTTCTTGAGGTATCCCGGCACCTCGCCCCTGGCTTTATAGGTGATCGTGCCGTCACGGATCGCGATCTTGTGGATTGCCGTCATGGTCTGATCAACCTCGGATCTCCTGATCGCATCCTGTTCCCCGGTTTTCATATCCGCAAGGATCGCCTGCTTCTCCTCCTCGCTCATCCGGTTGAAATCCTCCCAGAGAACCGGGGCAGATGCCTGGTCGGTATCGGTGCCGGTCCATCCTTTTTCCGGAGCCATGGCGATCACCGGTTCACCAGACACCGGGCGGACAACCGCACGGTATTTCTGGTAGCTGACGTACATCGCGTCCTGTGAAACGTGGAGGATGTTACCGGAGCCCAGCAGGAACGTCTTTGCCTCCTTTTGTGCACCGCCCGCTGCATCGAACGCCGTGATCGTGGTGAAAGCGTATTCGCGTTCCGGGTTGTCGAAGTAATACACATCCGGTGCGGCAACGACCGTTTCTCCCTCCCGCACTGCCGGGACAAGGATGTCGTTATTATACGGGTATACGTACTCGCGGGTCACCATGTACACGGTGCCCCCGATCATCCGGGCATCGATATAGTCCCCGTCAACCGAGTACTCTTTGATCACCTCAGGACTCTTCCTGTCCGAGATGTCATAGATGGCGGTGTACGTTACCGGGTTCATGCGGTAGTGGGGCGGCATGATCGCAATTTTCTCCATGGTTCCGGCGCTGCCCGCTGCTGCCCGCCACGGCATATACGGCGTCCCTGTCGAGAAAAGCACCAGCCGGTCTCCGGAAACGAATATCTCCTTTACATTGTCATCGATCTCTGTCGTTGCGATGATCCTGGCATCCGATGCAGGATACGCGTCCACGATCACGAGGCTGCTGCCCGAGATGATGTAGATGTATTGCCCGTCATTTTTGACAAAGTCCGGCTCGTCCACCCCGGCAACCTGCACATTGGTCTGTGAATAATCCGTCCCCGCGGCAATTGCGGAAACGTCAGCAGAACTTTTAACAGACTCCTGTACTGCCATAACGGGTGCAGGTACCGCCCCATCGACCATTCTTCCCGTGATATCGGTCGTGTAATAGGCATCCTGCGCTTTTGGCACATTCTCCCTGATGTACTGTTTGATCTCATCGACGGAGTTGAACTTCTTCAGATCCCCCGCTGACGTCATTGTTGTCGTGCCCATGCAACCGCAGGCAATGGCTGCAGCAACCAGCACAAGCACGAGCGCCAGCCAGAGGGGTGTCGTCTTCGCCATAGTGTATCACGCAGCATATTGTTAAGAATTGGTCATTAAATTTGCTTTAACTTCAAAAATATTCGCATGTATCGAATTTTTAAAAAAAAAGGGGCGCGGGACCGCCCCTCACTGCTTTTCCGTGGCTTTTGTCAGCAGCTCGACGTTGCTTCTGGTAAAAAAACCGTCAAGCCCGCCATATCGCTGGATGTATTCCGTAACAAGCATCGTGTGCGGGGAGGGCACGGTGAAGATCTGCCTGAGCCCCTCTTCCGGGGAGCCGACAAGGTCGAGCAGGAACGCCATCCCGTCAGCCTTCAGCGCAGCGACGGTTTCCACAATCCTTTCGGTACGAAATGCGATATGGTGCACCCGCGTGCCGTAGGTGCGGATGAATTTCTCCGTGGGCCCCGATGCGCCATCCCCGGTGTCACCCAAGATGCCCGAGGTGAAGACCATGGCAAAGTCATCTTTTTTGCGCCGCGCCACGCTTGTTATCGAGTTGAGCGACTTAACGTATACGGCGAAATCGTAATGGTAGTTGGTGAGCGAAAGGAATTCCAGGATTGCAGCGTTGCGGTCCTGCGCCCGGACCCGTGTCGCTGCATGGTCGAGCACCGAGATGCCGGTCTGGTACCCGGAGGAGGGTTTGGGCAGCAGGGGCTCTTCTGTGATCCCGGAGGCAGGAGGGTACGACCGGTGATCGTTTGTGTGCCATTCGACAAACCCGAGCGAGTTTCCCGTGAACCGGGACGGCAGGGTCTGGATGAACAGGCCGTGCCGGAGCTTGACCGGGGTATCAGTGAGGAACGCAACCCCCCGCTCTTTTTCGATGGCCACATACTCCCGGATGTCCGGTGTCGTAAAGACCAGCGTTTCGAGCCGGGTGTTGGGGAGGGTTTTTGCCACCGGGGCGGTGTTGAACCGTTCAAACTAGTTGTAATCCCTGTTCCGCGAGCGGAGGATCAGCGAGGCGGATCCTGCGCATGAGAGCAGGAACGTGGATGCGGAGGGATCAAAGAATGCCTCATCGCAGGTATGACCGGTATACCGCAGGAGTTCCCCTGTTGCGGGGACCAGCCCCTCCTGCTCGACATTGATGATGACTGCATCGAGTCCGCCCACGAGCCCCTCAAGCCCGGCGTCCCTGCGTCTGTCAAGGACGATCGGAGCTTTCTCAAGGAGTTCTTCCTCCTGCATATGGAGGTCGGTCATTCCATCATCATGAACCATCGGCTTTTTGCACCTCACTCCATGAATACTTTGATATTATCGTCATAAGCTTGATAAACATTGTATCGTCAACGATAAACCATATTTATAAAACCGTGTAATATGGGAGTAAGGTGAATGCATGAAAACTGCCCAAAAACCTACCTACTCTTTCCTGATCCTCATGATTGGGCTCATCATCATCAACACGCTCCTCGCCCGGTTTGCCGTGCTCGCATTTCCGTTTGACAAAGTGCTTGGTGTATCCAGCTTCTATATCGCGATTGCGTTCATGATCCTCTTTACGCTCTGGTTTGGGGGCTACGGGGCGATCGCAGCGTATGCCGGGTGCTTCATCGGATCCGGTGTTCTGGGAGGAATTCCCTTACATGTCAACTGGTACTGGTCACTCTCGGGATTATGGCAGGTGTTGATCCCCCTTGTTGCATTCCGGTTGCTCCATGTTGACCCGACCCTTGACAAACGCCGCGACATGATCATTTTTGTCATCTTCGGACTCATCATCAACAATGCATTTGGCGCCCTCTGGGGCACCGTCACGCTTGCGATCGACAGCGGGCAGGTCATGCCGGCATTTATTGCATGGTTTATCGGAAATGTGATCGTTACCGCGCTCATCGTCCCGCTTGCACTCCGCCACGGGACACCCCATATCCGCAAGACAAAGGTCTTTGTGCGGAATTACTGGGACTAAAAACGTTTTCCTTTTTTTTGGCTCTGTAAAAATCATCAATGACCATGTCTAAAAAAAAATTCTCTGGAGAGATATTTATGTACCATTGGACGCTCCAGAGGGTTTGCCTTCGGCTTCAACCCCACCGCGCGGGCGCCCACAGCTGCGATATCCGCAGACAAACGATTTTGGGAACACACCATGTACCCGATATCTCTATCAATCTCGCATTAACGGTATTCGGGTATATCGCATTCGGGGGATGCTGCCATCGCCAAAGGCATGGCAGGCTCGAGAAAACGGTCTTTTGACCGTTTTCGAGCTGCCACAGCGGCGGGGGCGAAGGTAATTACCAAAGCCCCCAGGAGCGTTATGAAAAAATTTACTGAGCATTTCTACACAGCCCTTTTTTTTGAAAAATTCAGACAGTGAAGTGTCTCCGGATGATCAAGAACAAGGGGGGAATCAGCAGATAGGTTGCCATTGACCACGACGGGGATGCAACCGAGAGCACGATTCCCAGAAACGAGACGAAAGGAACGACCAGAACACGGCGTATCCCGTTTGCCGCTGCTTGTGCACTGATACCGGCCGTTGTGAGGTTGGGGTTACGTATCAGGTACGACCAGTGGACGAGAAAGAGCATGCCGAGGATGAGCATGTTGGCATGGAACAGGTCAACGGCAACCTGCACATCAGGGTAATCCCCGCTGACATTCGTGGTAAATGGCATCAGGACGGTAAAGGCAAGGATGAACAGGGTGATCTGCACCAGTGCCGGATCGATGGTGCGGACAAAGGAGAACTGGCGGTGGTGGACGAGCCAGAACGAGGCGAGCACAAAGAATGCGATCAA
>CAIULN010000043.1 GCA_903900025.1 uncultured Methanomicrobiales archaeon
CGGTCTTCTTGTTGATCTCATCGACAACTGCCTTCACGTTGATACCGAGTGGTCCGAGCGATGGTCCCAATGGGGGACCAGCGGTTGCCTTTCCGCCGGGTACTAAAACCTCGACCACTTCTGTCATAGTATTTCCACCATGCCGTCCCGTGTAACGGGCATCTGGCGTGGGTCTTAAAATATTGGTGTGAGGGGACTTAAAGGTGATCTTGGAAAAAGGAGCGAGGCGGGATGCTGGCAGTAAGTCTTGCCCGATTTAG
This sequence comes from uncultured Methanomicrobiales archaeon, assembly GCA_903900025.1. GTDB lineage: Archaea > Halobacteriota > Methanomicrobia > Methanomicrobiales > Methanospirillaceae > MVRE01. The sequence goes on from CAIULN010000043.1 coordinate 261, forward strand.
TCTACACATTATTCGCCAAAATAGAGGTGGCGAATCCCCTTCATAATTTGAATATGTGTATTAATTATTGTTTCAAAATGCTTTTTTTCGTCAATAATAAAATCCGTCTGTAAGCCAATGAGATATCCAGCAAAACATTCCACAAAAATTTCCTCAATAACTTTGGGATCTTTTAAAATTTCTCTTTCTTGAGGTGAGAGTGGGGGGATACGTTCCGATACAAATTTTTTTGTTGGTATTCGATTGATTCATTAAAATGGTTATAATCAATATTATACATTATTTGAAGTCCTTTTTCTGAAAAATCTTCTTTTTGTCGATAAATGATATGACAATATTCATGGAGTCCCGTTTTAACTAGTTGATCAAATCCCATAGTGATGAAACGAGGGTTGTAATGAATGAAAATTTTATAGTTATTGTATTTTGTAGAATCTATTAATGCAATTGCATATTTACTAAATTCTCGGGGATTTTTAAAATCAAAAATAATGGGATAATTGATGTTGAATCCTTCCAATATTTTTTTTACATTATTCCCTACTTGGTTTAATTTCTTTTGTTTAAACGGATAAAAAAACGAATAAATCCTAATTTTATCATAAATTTTCTTTTGTTCTGGAGTGATAAGCGAATTTAAAGGATTATTTGTCATATAGGATAGATTTCCTTTCTAGAATATATGTTGCATATAGCGTCGCGCCGACCCTCATTTTGGGGTGCGCAAACCCGCAACATCCCGCGAAAGTATGCCAGACCCCCCTTGACACTTCCGACCCTCACACCAGCATAATCAGCCGTCGTAAAACATCACAATCACGCACGCAAACCCGGACCTGAAAGAGAGGGGGGTCGGGGGGGTCGCACAACTTTTTGTGGGAGGGGGGCCACCCTCATGACCCTTCGACCCCTACTTGCAGTCGCGCTCATTTCCCGTCTGAAAATCGAGTCTGTCGGTATTCCCTGCCAATGGTCAGGAGGAGCATATGTGGATCTGGTCGTGACCCCTGCGACCCCCCAACAAAAAAGTTTTCGGAAACGGTGACTCCGCTCAGAACAATAAAACGGTTTGTAAAAAGATAGAAAAAATTATTTCTGGTCGGAGTACTTCTCGACCACGCGGACATGGTCGCCGCGGACAGTGATCGGGATGGGCACGACGCTCTCGTAGAGCTCGACCGTGATCTCCTCTTTTGCTGCGTCCACGCGCTTGACGACCGCCTTCTCACCCTTGAATGGTCCGGCGATGAGCTCCACAATCGTGCCCTCCTCGATCCCACTCACCACCGGCTTGGGCACGAGGAAGTGTGCGACTTCGGCAAGCAGCATCGAGCTCTTCTCGCCCTCGTCCTTGCCCTTGCGCACGACTGCACGCGCGTGGGGAATCTTCTCGACGAGCTGCTCGATCCGGTTCAGTTTCTCCGGCGTCTCGATGAGCACGTAGCCCTTCAGTTCATTGGGCACGATTACGGCAACCACGTTGATGTCAGTTGCCTTGCTGTCTATCGCCTTCTTGATGCTGTCAGCGACCGTGCGCTCCTGCTTGGACGTGGTCTTGATCGCAAAGATCCGGTTATTGGATAGTTCCGGGGCGGGCGCGGGAGCCGGTGCCTGAGCGCCGGGGGTCTGTTCGTTCATGGTGATCAGGATCAGAACCCCAGCATCTTCTGGTGGTCGAACATGACAAAAAGGAGGAACCCGACAAGCCCTATCAGGAGTACGCCTGCTGCAGCGACGATCGCGATCTTCGTAAACTCCTCGCTGGTGGGAGTGCGCGCAAGTTTCAGCACCCGCAGGTATTTCCTGAAAAACTCCTCCTGCATTTTAATTTTGAAATCCGGCTTTGATATCTCCATATTTACTCACTTGAGAAAATCGATCTCAAACTGTTTCTGGACTTTTGGGGTAAGTTTCTCGTTCCTACCATATATCTGTGGCGACCGTACGCCGGTTACCACAAGCAGCGTGCGCATCTTGTTCTGCATGGCGGGGTCGATCTGGGCACCCCATATAATCCGGGCGTTCGGGTCGACGCGGTTATAGACTTCCTGCACGACACCTTCAGCCTCCTCCATGGTCATGTCAGGACCACCGACGACGTTGACAAGCGCTGCGGTGGCGCCGGAGATATCCACATCCAGGAGCGGCGATCGGATCGCCTTTTTGACCGAGTCTGCAGCCTTGTCCTCGCTGTCACTTTCGCCCATCCCGATCATGGCAACGCCGCCGCGCTCCATGACCGTGCGCACATCGGCAAAGTCGAGGTTCACGAGCCCGGGCATGGTGATCAGCTCGGTGATCCCCTTCACCGCACGCATGAGGACTTCATCTGCCACTTTGAACGCGGCATAGAGCGGCAGTTTTGGTACGACCTCGAGCAGCCGGTCATTGGGCACGACAATGACCGTATCCGCCACATCCCGGAGGCGTTCGAGACCGGCTTCTGCGTTCTCCATGCGGATCGCACCTTCCGCGGCGAATGGCAGGGTGACGATCGCGATCGTGAGCGCCCCCTCCTCGCGGGCAGCCTTTGCGATGATCGGGGCAGCGCCGGTGCCGGTCCCTCCGCCAAGCCCGACGGTGATAAAGACCATGTCACAGCCGGAGACTGCCCCACGGATCTCCTGCTCATTCTCGAGCGCCGCCTCTTCCCCAATCTGGGGTATGGAGCCGGCGCCAAGGCCACGGGTGCGCTGCCTGCCGATCAGGATCCGCTGGTCGGCATGGGTGCGGACCAGGTGCTGGGCATCGGTATTGATGGCAATCATACGGGCGCCGTGGATGCCCTCCTCCATCATGCGGGTGATGGTGTTCGATCCGCTGCCCCCGCAGCCGATGACTGCGATCTCGGTCCTGAGCTCGGCCAGAATCTGGTCAAGGTCTTCATTATTCTGCGCAACCGGCGTTTTGTCGGTCTGCGCCTTGGTGAGTGCCTCTTCAACAATTGACCTCATGCAATATACTCCAATCCCGGGATGTGGATTCTGATCTCACTGCCCGATGACACCATTGCCGGTGTGATCACCCTGCCGCTGATCTCGACTGCCTGCCCTGCTGCCAGTGCCTTATACAGGGGTCCTGCCGGCACCCCCAGCGTGCGCGCTTTGTTGGGGTCGAACCGGACTTTCTGTATGATCAGGTGATCGCCATCCCGTGCAGTGATCTCTTTAATACGTATGATTTTTACGCACAATGTATTTAAATCGTTTATTATTCGGGATGTATACGCTGCATACGTGATGAAAACCGGAAGCGGGCGATTATCGGTGCCGGACAGGTGAATGACGGGCAATCCTCCGAGCCCTGCAAGAAACATCTGCTCGTCTGCCTTCAATGCCTCTGAAAGGAGGACCGGATCGATCCTGACCGGTTCCGGATGCCCATTGCTCCCAATTGCGTGGACGTGGCAGCGGGCTTTTTGCGAAATTGTTCGTGCCAGTTCCTGTGAAGCCCGGTACGTTTCCCACGGGAGGGGTCCCATGTCAGCAAGCTCGGTTTCTCCGAGCCTGGCGATGCAAAGTGCGTCCAGTGTTCCGGTGAGCTGGTGCAGCTCGTCTTTTAAGAGTGATTTCCTGTCGATATATGCGGCTACGGCCCCGCTTTTTTCCAGCATCATGCGGATCATTGTCTCATCCAGGGAACTCACCTCCCGGGAATGGGCAATATGCCCGAACGCTCCCCGCGATGTGAGCGCGATCTCCGTCTGGCGTGCAGCATAGTGGTTGCCCCCAAAGCCGACCAGCGGGACGGCATCGAGGGGGGTGGCAGCAAGCACGCTCAATGCCACTGCACGCCCGGCTGCTTCATCCCCCCATTCCTTCTCCGTGCTGCCGATCTCCACAAAGAAAGAGGGGTGGCAGAGGTCTGTCGGCCCGTGGTGGGTGACCTCGTAGGAAACCCGGTAGCCGGCGGGACAGTTCTGAAAAAGTTCCCGCAATACCGCCTGCATCATTGCCGGCGCGGCGGGAGGAAGAGCGCGGGGGCTGCCGCCCATGTCTGCGTCCCGCAAATTGCCGGTCACGTGCACGGTGAGCACGGGCACCGGGTTCACGCTCGCATGCCGGGAGAGAAAGATCACGAGGTCGGCATTGAGTCCCGCATCAATTCCGTCCGCATGGATCAGCCTGCCCGGAACATCGTAAAACTCGTAGGTGCGACCACTCATTTGCACCTTTTTTCCGCGCTCATCCAGCATTCTCTCGATCTGCCTGCGGATAGTTACGCCAGCCCTGTCCTGCACCGAGTTGATGAGGCCAACCTTCATCGCCTGAATATGGGGTGTGCGCAGGAATAAGCGTGCCTGATACCGGTAGGAGGAATTTTCACCGGCCCTTGACCGGGGTATTTTTCCGGTGGGGCAGCAGCCCGTTGTATGATCAGTAAACACAATAAAGAAATACATAACATAGTGTTACCATGAACGGTGAGAAGATTGCAGAATTTTTCAAAGAGGCAGGAATAGACAAAGAGATCAAGTGCCCGCAGGCGTTTGCGATTGCCCAGAAACACAAGATCTCAAAAAAGGCGATCGGTGACTATTGCAACAGCCACCATATCAAGATCCGTGCCTGCCAGCTGGGCTGCTTCAAATGAGTATTTTTTTAAAGGTCGTTCCGGTATCAGAGGCAATAACAACGGTCCGGCGGATTGCACCGGCACCGGCACAGGAAACGGTCCCGCTTGAATCGGCTGCCGGCAGGGTGCTTGCGGCTGATGTGCATTCTGACATGGACATCCCGGGGTTCAACCGCTCCGTCGTGGACGGGTACGCGGTTCGGGCAGCCGACACAACGGGAGCCGGCGATGCAATCCCCGCGATACTGCACCAGAAAGGCAGGGTTGAGATGGGGCATCAGCCAGAGTCAGAAATCCGTCCCGGTGAATGCATCTATGTCCCGACCGGCGGCGTCCTTCCTTCCGGCGCGGATGCCGTGGTGATGGTGGAGAACGCTGAACAGGCCAAAGACCAGGTGCTCATTAAAAAACCCGCATCTCACGGGGAAAACGTGCTGCTGTATAATGAGGATTTTTCGAAGCTTGATCGTGTCCTTGGCCGCGGGCGCCGCCTCCTTGCGCAGGACGTGGGGGTTCTTGCCGCAGCGGGATGCGCCACGGTAAGGGTCTTTTGTAAACCTGTTATCGGGATTCTATCGACAGGAAACGAGATTGTGCCGGTGACAAAGAGACCAGATGCCGGGCAGGTCCGGGACAGCAACTCCTTCATAGCCGGGGCATTTGCAGAGGAGCACGGGTGCACCCCTCACTATTATGGCATTGTGGAGGATGACCGCACAGCGCTGCGTGCAGCCCTGAAAAAGGCAGCCGGTGAATGTGACGCGGTCCTCATCTCCGGGGGGAGCTCGAAAGATGATCGCGACATGGCTGCATCCCTGATCGCTGAACTGGGCGAGGTGATCATCCACGGGATCGCAATTGCGCCGGGAAAGCCCACCATTATCGGCCGTGCCGGGAACATTCCTGTCATCGGTCTTCCCGGCCACCCGGCATCCGCCTTTATCGTCCTCGTTGCGATCGTCCGCCACCTGCTGGATGGCATGACCGGGGATTCCCGCCCGGTAACAAAAAGAGTGACGGCGCGGCTCGCCAGCAACGTGCCCTCCCAGAAGGGCAGGGAGGATTACATTAGGGTGCGGGTGGAGGAGGGAGTGGCGACCCCGCTCTTTGGCAAGTCCGGCCTGCTCAATACACTCGTAAAAAGCGACGGCGTTATCTGCATCCCCGCAGGATACGAGGGGCTCGAGACCGGTACCATGGTCGAGGTGCTGCTGTGGTGAAGCGCTACCTCACGGTAACCTCTCTTGACGCGGTCCATGACCTGCTCAGAAAGGAATTTGCCTGCACACCGTCTGTTGAAAAGATTACCCTTGAGCATTCGGTCGGGCGGATCACCGCCACCCCGGTTTTCGCACGCTACTCGGTCCCCGAGATCCACCTTGCGGCGATGGACGGGATCACGGTCAGGAGTGAAGAGACACGGGAAGCGGGCGAGCAGCACCCGGTAACGCTGGCCCACGCGATGCGGGTGAACACGGGCAATGTCGTTCCCAAAGGGTATGATGCGGTGATCATGATTGAAGACGTGTGGGTGGATGATGAACGTTTCATCATCCGCAAGGCAGCCGCTCCCTGGCAGCACGTCCGCCCGGCTGGCGAGGATGTCGCAGAATCGGAGATGGTGCTCCCCTCGAAGCACCGGATCCGCCCGCACGAGCTCGGGGCACTCGCCGCGTACGGGATCACCACTATTGAGGTACTGAATGTCAGAGTCGGGCTGATCCCGACAGGCAGCGAACTGGTGGCGCACGGCACACGGCCATCGCCGGGGCAGGTCGTAGAGAGCAATACGGTCATGGCGGCCGCGATGCTCTCCTCGCTCGGTGCGACCTGCATTCAATACCCGATGGTGAAAGATGACCCTGCCCTTATAAGGGCTGAACTGTGGCGTGCGATAGCGGAGAATGACATGGTGATCATCTCCGCAGGCTCATCGGCGGGGACACGGGACTATACTGCGGACGTCATAGCAGAACTCGGTGAGGTGCTCGTCCACGGGATTGCGATCAAGCCGGGAAAACCTGCAATCATCGGGCGGGTTGCAGGAAAGCCGGTGATCGGGATGCCGGGTTACCCCCTGTCGGCGTTCACGGTTGTTCGTGAGATCGTCACGCCGCTTCTGCGGTGCCATGGGCTTTTTGTCAATGAACCAGAGACCATCGAAGCAGAGATCACCTCAACGATCCACAAGGAGATCGGCACCGATGAGTTCGTCCTCGCGGCGCTCGGCAGGGTCGGCGACCGCTGGGTCGTCTCGCCCCAGTCCCGCGGCGCCGGTGTGCAGATGAGCGCGGTGCGGGCGAACGCGTACCTGAAGGTACCGTCAGCCCTTGAGGGGTTCGAAGCGGGAGAGACTGTCCCCGCAACGCTCATGGTGCCCCGCGCTGATGCAGAGAACGCGCTGCTCATCACCGGCAGCCACGATCCGGTCCTCGACTACCTTGCGGATATGCTGGGGAACAACAACATCGACCTGCACTCCACCCATGCCGGGAGCATGGGCGGTATCCTTGCACTGAAAAAGGATGAGTGCCATGCAGCACCCATGCACCTGCTCGCCCTGGACGGGAGTTATAACACAGAATACCTGAAAAAATACCTGCCGGGCGAGGAACTTGTCGTGCTCTGTGTCGCGGGCAGGCAGCAGGGGATTGTGTCGCGGGAGGGTGTAACCTTCAATGAGCTTCCCGGACACAGGTTCATCAACCGGCAGAAGGGATCGGGCACCCGGATGCTGCTTGACTTTGAACTGAAAAGAGCCGGGATTGACCCGTCATCCGTTCGGGGGTATGGCCGCGAGGCAACCACGCACCTTGCCGTAGCGCTCGCGGTGAAATGCGGGGAGGCTGATGCGGGCATGTGTGTGTATTCCGCGGCGAAAGTGTTCGGGCTCCGGTTTATTCCCGTTGCACAGGAGCGGTATGAGCTCGTGATCCGAAAATCCAACATGGATGACCCGCGGATCACAGCGCTCTGCGATGCGATTGCTTCACCGGCATTCAGGGAGATTCTGGACCGGCTGGGGGGCTACGATACGAAGGAGACAGGCGTGCGGCGCGCACTGCCATGACCACCGTCTCCTCGGGTGTTGCACATCTGAACACCCCCTCAATGTCCCATGTGTTGTAGCCGAAGACCGGCTTTTTTAATTTCAGTGCTATCGCGATCTCGGAGAGCGTGCCGTACTTCCCGCCAACCGCGATCACCGCATCCGCGGACTGCACCAGCACCACGTTGCGGGAGAGCCCCATCCCGCTCCTGACCCGCGCATCGAGATACGGGTTGCCATCCCCCATATCCGGCAGGATGCCGACGGTTCGCCCGCCCTGTTCTTTTGCCCCTTTGCATGCCGCTTCCATCACACCGCCCAACCCGCCGCAGATGAGCGTCCCGTGGTTTGCGGCGATCAGGGAGCCCACGTCCTGGGCTGCCGCGTATTCCTCCGGTGTGCAGTCACCGGCACCGATCACTGCGATCTGCATACTAGTGCATCAAACGGGATGCATGATAGAGCTGCCCGATCCGGGGATGCTACGTGCCCTGCATCGGCGTGCCGGCATGGTCCACTACAACCGGACATGCATGCCATTGGCCATTGGTTAAAAAAGAGGGTTATCAGGATACAATCACATACGTAAAGAAATAAAATGCGATTAACGGCACGAACAGCACAAGAAATACCGCACGGTTCCACTTCCAAACAGCAAGCCCGTCCATCGTCTCGATAGGCATCAGGCTGTAAACCGCGGTCATGAGATTGATGGTAAAACCGACACCCCCTGCCGTCGCAAAGGGGCCTCGAAGCTGCATCATGGAAAGGAACAGGACCATCAGGACGACACTCACACAGGGGCCGGCAACCATCTCAAGACCGATGTCACGGGGTTTTTCTTCCCCTGCCCGCTTTGCAAGGTTCCGGTATGACTGGGCAAATGCATTGCCGTAGAGCCACGCGGTGACAAACATGATCACCGTCCCGAGCCCCCAGAACTGGATATCCGCCTCATGCCCGTGTTTTGTCATGACATACCGGTGCGCAAGATCATGGAGGATCACAGAGATCGCACCGACGAGCATATAGATGAGTACGGTTTGCAGGGTCAGCTCGGCCCGGTCTGCTATAATGAATGCAAGAGCAACCATGATGACGGCAGCTTCCACGATCAGGATCTCGACTGCGGAGAGACCAAGGAAATGACGTTCCCGTTTCAGGACGGTGATCCCCCGTTGTTCGATCTCTTTTGCGCTCGCCTTTTCAACCGCATGGCCGCCAATAAGATCGGTAAAAAATTTTAAAAATTTCAGGGCAACCTGAGCGATTGCCCCGATACTGCTTACAAGAACCTGGACAACAACGATCGCAAGGCTTGTGATGACCGCGGCGAGCGCCATAAACTGCGGGGGGATAAGCCCGGCGGTCGGCAGGTTCTTTTCGGTCGTTCCTTTGGCTTCCTGGATCAGGCCGATGATTCCTTCAGGCCGTCTCTCCACCGGTACGCCAAATCCCGGCAGTCCCTGCGCTGCCGGGCTCCTGACCAGAACGTAATTTGACCGTGTCAGTGAACCACTGCCAAAATTATTACGTACCTTCAGCGTGACGGAATAAAGTCCCGGTTTTTCATAGGTATGCGTGGGGTTCTGCAGTGATGAGGAGGTATTGTCGCCAAAATCCCAGTTCCAAAAAACCGGCCGGTTCCTTGTAGTATCCGTAAATGTCACCGTGAACGGAAATTCTCCCTGCCCGTTGGATACGGAAAAATCAGAAAGGGGGGGATTGCCGACACCAACAAAACCCGGCAGGGTTTTTGTATCCTGCCCGTAGCTGTTGGTGACGGTCAGGCTGACAGTATATTCCCCGTTTGAACGATAGGTGTGTGTGGGGTTCTGCAGGCGCGAGATGGAACCGTCCCCGAAACTCCAGAGATACCCGAGAGGTTCCTTTCCGGACGAGCTGTCCGAAAAGCTGACCGTGAACGGAGCGCTGCCGAATTGGTTGCTCGCAAAAAAATCGGCGACCGGGGGATTTGTGACCACAATGTATCCGGAACCGGGCACATTTGTCGGTGCGGCAGTTCCGTACCAGGGAATAAGCACACAGGACAGAATCGCAAAGAGCGCCAGCCAGCGAACAGGTTGTACCATCATTCCCTCACACGACGTTATCAGAGCCGGAAAACACGGATCGCGGTTATCGTGTACTCTTTTTTCTTTGTTGTTCTTTTTAAAGAAAGTGTTGTGGATCCAAACAAAAAACGGGTGATCAGACGGTACATCACCGGAGTGTCACACGAGGATAATGCCCTCTTTTCTGAATTGTTCGACAATCCGGGTATTGAGGTAATCCTGAATAATGCTGTTATACAAAAAACCGCTTGCATAAACCGTCACAACAAATGTCATCGTTGATTTTTCCACTTTTGTCAGGTAGACCGTTGGTCCGGGATCCTGAGCAAACACGTCGGCACGGTCCTTTGCCGCTTCATCGGTTATTCCCAAAAGGACCCGTTTTACCTGCGGGATATCTGCCGCAGAGGGAACCGTGACCGGGACCTGAATCCTTACCTGCGGATTGGGCAGCGAATAGTTGTGGATAACACTGGTGGCAATCTTTGTATTCGGGATGGTCACGATATCGGAATCAAGCGTTATAATCCGTGTACTCCGTGGGCCGATATGCAGGACATCGCCAAGGATATCATTGATCAGCACCCGGTCGCCTACTTTGAACGGTTGATCAACAACAATGACAGCACTGCCAAATAAATTCGAGAATACATCCTGGGCAGCAAGTGCAATCGCGATACCGATGATTCCCGCACCGGCGATCAGGGGGGTGATATTGATCTGCAGGTTCTGGAAAACGAACATGAGGCCGGTAAACCAGATGATATATTTGGCTATCGTCTGCAGGATCGCGATGATGCGGTCATCAAGGTCCGTGTCGGTCTTTTCAGCCAGTGCGATGCCGTAGGTTTTGAGGAACCCATCGACAAAGGTCGCAACAATCCAGGTGCCGATGAGAATATAGACAGAAGTCAGGAATTTTGATTCTGCAATCCACAGGTACTGGGGGTATACCGGTACCGCATGCTGGATGGCAACATAGAGAGGAATGAAAAAGGCCAGCATTATTAAGGGGGTGCCCAGTGAGTGCACAAGGAGATCATCCATTTTTGTGTCGGTGAGATCAGCCCGTTTTTTCAGATAGATGAAAGCAAAATGGAGGATGACGGCGGCGATACCGCCGATCAGGACAAAGAGGAGTGATTCGAAAAGTGCCGTCTCCATGTTCAGTACAATTCGTTTCAGGGATACTTTAAGTTTACATGAGGGGTTTGTTCCGGGAATAGTTATGTGCTATTTGGAGAACGCACCGAAGGTCCGGTTGAACAGGATGTGCGCTGCGGGGTTTGGGGGTACCGGGTTGTAGAGCCCGGCTGTCCGGTACTGATCAGGCTGATACTCATGATCGGGGATCCGTTCACGATAATTACTTTGTCTCATGAGCGCCAATATTTTTTTAGCACGCTTCGGGCGACCAGCCAACTGACAGCGAGGGGCAACGTGAAGGAAGTCACCGCGAACTTTGATGCAAAAAAGATAGAACAGGAGGTGCGGGCATACTGGCGCACCCATGAGACATACAAAAAGGTCAAACACCAGCGCAGCACAGGCAAACCGTTCTTTTTTGTCGATGGCCCGCCCTACACCACCGGGCACATCCACCTCGGGACCGCATGGAACAAGATCATAAAAGACAGCATCCTGCGCTTCTACCGGATGAACGGGCGGGACGTGATCGACCGTGCGGGCTATGACATGCACGGGCTGCCCATCGAGGTGAAGGTGGAAAAGGAGCTGGGATTTGCCTCCAAAAAGGATATCGAGACATTCGGCATCCAGCCGTTCATCGAGAAGTGCCGGGAGTTTGCGCAAAAGAACAAGGTCCTCATGGACGCACAGTTCGAAAACCTCGGTGTCTGGCTCGATTTTGCGAATGCCTACCAGACGGTAAAACCCGAATATATCGAAGCAGCATGGTGGACGCTTGCCCGTGCGGACGAAAAGGGGATGCTCGAACGCGGGCACCGGGTCGTGAACTGGTGCCCCCGCTGCGAGACGGCGATCGCGGACGCCGAAGTGGAGTACTGGGACGAGACCGACCCCTCGATCTTTGTCAAGTTCCCGCTCAAAGGAAAACAGGACGAATATCTCGTCATCTGGACAACCACGCCGTGGACACTGCCGGCAAACGTCGCGGTTGCCGTTTCAAAGGACTTCATCTACGCACGGGTGAAGGCGGTCAGGGAGGGGCGCGAGGAGATCCTCTGGATTGCGGACGACCTCGTGGAGAGCGTCCTGAAAAAAGCGCGGTATAAAAATTATTCGGTGCTTGGGAAGCAGCCGGGTGCAACGCTTGCCGGATGGGAGTATGCGTCCCCGCTCGCTGATTTCGTCCCGCTCCAGAAGCAGGTGAAACACCGGGTCGTGCTTGCGGATTTTGTCGCGATGGAGAACACCGGCATGGTGCATATCGCGCCAGGGCACGGGTGGGACGACTTTGTGCTGGGCGTAAAAGAGGGGCTTTCCGTTCTCTGTCCGGTGGACGGTGCCGGGCGCTTCAGCGAAGAGGCGGGACGGTTCGCCGGCAAATTCGTGAAAGATGCGGATGAAGATGTGCTTGCAGCACTCGGCGACACCCTGATGGCAAAGGCATCCGTCGTGCACCGGTACGGGCACTGCTGGCGGTGCAAGACGCCGATCATATTCCGAGCCACATCCCAGTGGTTCATCAAGGCAGCGGAGATGCGCGACAAGATGCTGGATGAGGTCGCTGCGGTCACGTGGTATCCGGAATGGGCGGGCAGCGCCCGGTTCTATGACTGGATCAAGGAAGCCCGCGACTGGTGCATCTCCCGGCAGCGGTACTGGGGCATCCCGATCCCGGTCTGGACCTGTCCGGAATGCAACAGGTACCGCGTGATCGGGACGATGAAGGAACTCGAACAGGCGAGCGGCACACCACTCAAAGACCCGCACCGCCCGTACGTGGACAGCGTGACAATCCCGTGCACCTGCGGCGGGACGATGAAACGGGTGGAGGATATCTTCGATGTCTGGTTCGATTCGGCAGTCGCATCATGGGCGACGCTCGGGTACCCGGGAAACACGGAGGAGTTCGAAAAGCTCTGGCCTGCAGAGTTCATCACCGAGGGGCAGGACCAGACCCGGGGCTGGTTCTACTCGCAGCTGGGTGCGAGCACGGTCGCATTCGGAAAGGCCCCGTATAAGAGCGTGCTCATGCACGGGTTTGCCCTCGATGCCGAGGGCAAGAAGATGTCAAAAAGCTTCGGGAACGTCGTCTCGCCCGAGGAAGTCATCGCAAAGGTCGGCGTGGACGTGCTCAGGCTCTACGTGCTCTCGTCCTCGGCACCATGGGACGACCTCAAGTTCAACTGGGAAGGCGTCTCGACCATCAACCGGGCGGTAAACATCCTCTGGAACGTATACCGGTTCCCCCTCCCGTACATGATCCTCGACACATTTGAACCGTCGTCCACCAACGGGGTCTGGGACGGGAAATACGTTGCGGGGCACATCGGGAAGATGCCGGACGAAGACCGCTGGATCATCTCACGGGTGAACTCGCTTGCGGTACAGGTCGATACCGGAATGAGGGGGTGCCAGCTCCACCGGGCGACGCGGGCTCTTACGACCTTTATCCTCGAAGACCTGTCGCGCTGGTATGTCCAGCTCGTCCGACCCCGGATGTGGCTGGAGGGAGAATCGGAGAGCAAGGTCTTTGCGTACGAGACGATCTACTACGTGATGCGCCGGCTCATGGGGCTGATGGCGCCGTTCACCCCCCACCTTGCCGATGAGATCTACCGGAACCTCCGTTGTGCACATGACCCGGAGAGCGTGCATATGCTCGACTGGTTTGCAGGGGATGCAACGCTCGTGAACTCAGAGCTTGAAGCGGCGATGGAGACCGTCCGCTCGTTTGACGATGCGGTGGCAAATGCACGGCAGGCAGGCAAACGCAAGCTCCGCTGGCCGGTGGCAGAGGTCGTCGTGGTCACGGGTTCGGAACCGGTGAAAAACGCAATCAACCGGCTGAACGCGGTCTGCATGAACCGTGCCAATGCACGCAGGGTTACGGTTATTTCGGGCATGTGGGACCGGATCCGCTGGCAGGCGGCGCCGGTGATGAAGGCGCTCGGCCCGGCATTCGGGAAGAACTCCCCGAAAATAAAAGCGCTTATCGAGGCAGCGGATGGCACAGAACTCAAGGCGGAGATTCAGGCGGGCAGGACCGTAACCCTCTCTGACGTTTCCGGCAGCTATGAGATCGGTGCGCAGCATGTCACGTTTGCCGAGAAGATGCCGGAGAATGTCTTTTGTGCACCGATGCAGGACGCGACTGTGTATGTCGATGTCGCGCTCACCCCGGATCTCGAGTCCGAAGGATATGCACGGGAGGTCATACGACGGATCCAGGAGATGCGCCGGCAATGGAATTTAAATGTAGAAGATTTCATCAACGTTATTGTCAAGATTGAGGATGAACGGATCTGTAATTTAGTTCGAAATAATAGAATTGATACAATTAAAGAAGAGGTTCGGGCTCATAATCTTTTAATTGAAATTACTTCAGATGAATGGAAACAAGCAAGAAATGACGATATGAGCGCTTTGTCTGCCACAGACCGCATCTATCTTCAATACAACTTTTTCCCAAAAGATCCTGCACTCTACAAAATGGCACACTGGGATGTTGAAGGAGTGGTAATGTGGATGTTAATATCAAAGATAGAGAAGAACTGATCGATCGTTGATCAATTAAAAATATAATTTCTTTTAGCACCGTAGAAAACCACAGGATATACCGTGTAAAAATCTTGAATTATTGCCGAATTCTTCAAAATGAGAATTTATTTTCGTTTCATAACAAGAAGTGCAGCACCAATTGTCGCAATAATTCCTATTTCAGCACCTAATGGAGATGGTTGAGTTGGAGTATCGGTTGGCCAAGGTGTAAACTTTTTTAATGTAAAGGTTGACGTGGGTGTCCGTGATGATGTGGGTGTGTATATCGAAGTAATTGGCGGTGTTGTGGCACTTGTCGTTGGTTCTGTAGTCTGAATTGTTGTTGCAATCGTGGTCGGTATTGCAGTTGTTACTGTCGTAGTTGGTGCAGCCGTTGTTGTTGTGATTGTTGTTGTTTGAGTAAGACTAGAAGTGGGAGAGGTTGTTGTTCCGGGGGCAAGGGGGGAGAGCACCGTAATTGTAGTATTTGCACTGGTTATATCCCAGGGGGATATATCCCAGCGACAGGACCAAGTGTTCTCAGCCTCCATATAAACGGTGTATACTCCTGAAATAGTATATGTAAATGAAGGGTTTCTTTCCGAAGAGTGGTCTTGCCAGATACCAGTCCCGAAATCCCAATGCCATTTATTTGGAGAACCTGTTGAGATATCAGTGAATTGGACTGTTAGTGGTGCTGGGCCACTGGTCGGCGTTGCGATGAAATGTGACACTGGTTGACTTGGTGGTTTTTCGAATATAATGTATCCTACAGCATGTGTGTAGTTAGCATACACATTACCTACTGTGAGGTCAACCTCACTTGTACCATAAAGCGGTGTAATTCCCTGTTCGGCCCGTCTGCATTTATCTTTAAAGGTATATGATGGATTCTGCAAATCGGAATGCCCCCCGTCACCGAAACTCCAGTCCCAATGTGTTGGATTACCCGTTGAAGTATCAGTGAATTGTACTGTCAGTGGTACTGAACCACCGGTTGGAGTGGCGATGAAGCTTGCTACCGGGGCTGGGGGAATTGTCACCATAATAGTTTTCTCGGATGTTGATGTGAATTGAGGTCGGAGATATTCTGAGGTTTGAGGACTGGCGTTGGTTACACGTAAACTAACACGAAAAGGATGATCAGGTAAATTAGGTTGAGAATAAGTATACGATGGATTCTGCAAGACGGACCAACCACCGGTATAACTGAAGTCACCGAAGTTCCATTCCCAACCCGTCGGATTACCCGTTGAAGTATCA
This sequence comes from uncultured Methanomicrobiales archaeon, assembly GCA_903900025.1. Lineage (GTDB taxonomy): Archaea > Halobacteriota > Methanomicrobia > Methanomicrobiales > Methanospirillaceae > MVRE01. Next base: position 15,909 of record CAIULN010000043.1, read on the forward strand.
GTAAACTGTACTGTTAATGGTGCTGGCCCATTGGTCGGAGTTACGATGAAGTTCGCAACCACAGGTGGTGCTGCTGCCCCCACCATATGAATGAGTCCTATTACCAAGATAAGAAGAATCAATACGCTTTTATTCAAAATATTAACCATACGAGCCCACTTCGTCTTGACAAATATTAAACGTTAGGATATGCACTCTAGAAAAACACATGAACGGTGGTTCATACCCAAACCAAGAAAATCGCATGGCTCTTGAAATTTTATAGAGAATTTTGAAAACCCTTTGTGAATTACTTTTGATAGAATATTGAGATAACTGATACTATATTTTAAGATAAGATACCTCCAAGGAAAAAATGTGAACGCAAATCCAGCTGACAAAAAAATAGTGATTATTTTAGGTGCTGGTTCAACCTATGCTGATGCTGATAATGTACCTGAATACGAAAAACCTCCATTAAATAATAAATTCTTCGCAAATACACAATCTTCACTTAAACAATCGAGATCGGATTCAAAAGAGAGTGAAAGATTACTCGAAAATATCAAAATATATTTTCTACGTGAACATAGCATAGATATTTTTTCGGATGATGACGATTCGCTCGAAAAGGTTATGTCAAAATTATATTTGGATGTCCATACATCTTCAAAAACCGCGCATTCATTTCCTGTTTTTCGGGATTTTTTAACTTTATTTTATGATCGACTGGGGGAGACAACAAATAATATGACGATTGACCATTCAAAATTATTCTACCGAATAGTCTCTAATTATATTCGAAACGGGATAAACCCGGATAATTTAATAATCATTTCATTCAATTATGATATTTTTGCTGAAAAAATCTTAGCTACATTGGCAAGATCTTTTTTTAATCCCTCATTGACGATCTTTTCATTCCGATATTGCTATAAATTGAATCTTGAACTTAATGATTTTACACAGCCAGATCATATCAGTGATGGGATTTTTCCTATTTATCCAAATGATCAAAAGAGTGGAGGAATTACTTTCCTGAAATTACATGGCTCCTTAAATTGGTATTCTTATTATCATAATGACAAAATCGATCTAGCGGATATGTTTAACCCTAATCGCTCGATGAAAGTATCTAGAGAGGAAAAGATTCGTGCAACGAAATTGAAATATCGTTCTTCTATAGAACCACGCAAAACACTGTCGACATTACCAGTTATTGTTCCACCCGTTCCTAATAAATCAGAAATATATCATCAAAAAATTCTTGATCTATGGATAGTTGCATCGGTGGCGTTGAGAGAGGCAGATGAACTTTTAATTTATGGCTATTCTTGTCCTCCACTTGATAAAGATAGTAGAAGTTTATTGAAAGAATCTCTCAAAGTTAATAAAAAAATACAAAAAATTTCTGTTATAGATACAGATCCTACAATTTTTGATCACTATCGAGGATTAATCGACATAAATATCAATTATTATCATGATGCAAATTCCTTTTTAGAAGAATCTGGCGGATAACATCCATTTTTGACTTCAGATATTATCTAGTGGTTGGGGTTTTCCCCAACGACGCCTCGCTGTCCAGAGTTGCCGTGTCGATCCTTATCAATATCAGTGAGAAATGGATCACAGGTAACCGAAATTGTCTGTCAAGAGTGAGATTGTCTCTCTGGATAGAGGTGCTGATTTTACAGGATTAGAGACCTTCCCTTTCATTTCATCATTTTTCACCAAAATTTTGTTAAAAAATTGAATTTATTTCCTTTTTACAACCAGAACAGCGAATATCATCATCGCCGCAATTCCTATTTCAACTCCTATTGGCGATGGTTGAGTGGGAGTATCTGTGGGCCACGGTGTTAATTTTTTAAATGCTAACGTCGGTGTCCGTGATGGTGTGGGGGTATATATCGAGGTAAGAGGTTGTGTTGTGGTAATTGTTATTGGTTCTGTAGTCTGAATTGTTGATGCAACAGTGGTCGGTATTGCAGTTGCTAAAACGGTTGTTTGGGCTGTTGTAACGGTTGTAGTTGTTATAGGTTGCGTTATCGGATTTGTTGTTGCAGAGTCAACAATCGTGAATGATGATTTTGTATAAATATCAGATACCTTCGGGTCTTCGAAAGCTTCCGTAAGAGCGTTTACAGCCTCAATTCCCTGAAGTCCTCCCGAAGTTGAGATTTTAAACGTGACTCCCCACACACCTGTGTTAGGATCTGGTTGATGAGGAGCATTTACTATGCCTGTATTCGGATTATAGGATATGGCAAAATTATTTGATAGTGTGGGTTCTTGTAAAAAAACATAATATTGGCCCGACGAAAACATTTTTGTTTTTTCTGGAGTTAATACGTATTCAAAAGTCGAAAGTTGTGGTAAAACTTCGACAAAATTAGGTCCGATAATCCAGATTTTTAAATTGTAATTTGTATTTACATTTGCCCGTATAGTTACAGATTCTCCTTTTTTAATTGTTGAAGGGGATACAGAAAAACTAGAGTCGTGTTGTTTAAGCCATATTGTTACTGTACCATACGATAGTCCCCCTTTGTTATTCCAATCAAGAGGTTGAGAAATGGCTACAATTGTAGTTCCTAAGGGATTTTGAGGTAAAACCAAATTCGAGGTGTCCCAAAGATATTGCCATGAATTATCATTTTGAATTGGTACAGAAATAAATGAAGAAGGATCATTATTAATTACTGATAATGTAAACGACGATAGTCTTCGATTGTTTTCATCAAACAGATATACGATATTTGTTTCCGTATTCGTTCCGTATAGCCGAATTTGTTCTCCAATATAATAGCCACCTTCTCCATCTACCTTGAGAGTTACAATTCCCTTCTCAATTTTTACCTCTGATTCATCCGAGATATAAGACCCGGATGCTGTTCGGTTTTCTGCACGTATTGAATATCTCTGTGCTTTTGTATTCAAAGAAGTATCAAATAGTATCTTAGCAGTCCCGTCTCCTTGAATTGGAACCATTGCATAATAATTTGTATTTGATGTTACGTCAGAAGATTGGGCAACATTTTGAATGATAGACTGCCCGCCTTCGGTGAGAAAATTACCAATTGAATATGGCCCACTTATAGAATCTTTGATTATGCCATTTTGATTGGAGATAATTGGGGGTTGATCTCCACTCGCGCCAGTCAATCCTTTACTTTTAACCCACACATAATAATTTGAATAAGGTTCTGCACCTGTAATTGTTATTGTAAAACTGTTTCCCCTTATGAGAGACTCCTTGTTGCTAAACAATTGCATTCCCGAAGTTGGCATTATGAGGGTTAAACAGAATATCACAATCAATATGCCAATTACATGTATTCTCATGATTGACACTTACTCTAATGAAAAATATATGTTACTGTCATTATAATTCGAACTTCAAATTTTTCTTTCATTGTGAAATAATACCATTCACATTTCTTAAGTCAACCAATCAGAAAAAATTTTTGAATTTATGGCACTGTCAAAATCATTTGATACAAGAAAAGTTGAGATTGATTTAATATTTCAAGAGGTTATTCATCATACTCTATTCTGATTTTTAGAGTGGATTTCAACAGAGCGGATCATTTTTCATCATACCACTATCAATTCCAACGACAGAAGTTCATACTCCCAATTAACATTGAATTAGCAACTATTCTCCAACCGGTGCTCCTCAACTAAGGAAATAAGCAGCAAGTGGTCGTTCATGATTACGCGGTTGCGCGCTGCAGTCATCTTTGTATTGATCAAGGGTCGGATCTCACGGGCACCCGACTAATCTTTTCAGGAACGCCTGCCCATCCGGGGAAGTGAACAGCGGCAGGTCATCGTCCACAGTGACGCTGCTCCGCACCGCTTTTACCTTCTCTTTTGTCAGGGGGTTGAACCCTTCCTTCTCTGACCTTTTTTTATACACGAGCACCCCCCGCCGCTGCCATGCCGGGGTCTTTGCAAGGTTGACACCCCGGTCGTGCATCATCTCGTGGAGGTGTGGGGAGGGCATCCCCTTGAGCCGCGCTGCCGCCTGCCGGGGTTTCATGCCATCGGCAATCAGCGCCTGCTGGCAGTATGCATTGACATGGTTCCGCCACGCCTCGTCCTGCCGGTTCACGACGTATTCAAGGGTATATTCCGGTGTCACGGGGATCACGCGGGCATCAAACGCGATCGGTTCGGCGCATTCCAGTGCAAGGGTGAGCGCACTTGCACCAAACGATGCGGCAACCGAATCGATCTTTTCCACACGCCCGGAGAACGGGAGTTTGGGGAGGTAGAGGCTGATCTCATCGGAGAACGTGTAGGCAAACTCAGGGGTGAGCCCGCTGTCAGCAAGAAAGGAGCGGCAGACCGCAGTCATCGCACGTGAGAACCGTATATCGAAGGGTTTTGCAAGCCCGAGCATGTGGGCAAGGCGGTGGAATGCCCTGCCATCCAGCCGCACCATGACCGGGGGGACGGTGGTGATCGATGCAAAGAGTTCACGGTTCTCCATACGGCAACCAGAGCGGTAGAGGAAAAAAGGGTCTGTATTGTTCCTGCGTGCAGACCTTACTCAATCGTTGAAGACTGGGTGAATGCGCCGGGCAGGTGTCGGATCAGGACGATGTCGTCGATGGCGGAGATGATGCGGTACGGGATCTTCAGGCCCTTGAAGTTTTTCAAATCGACCAGCTGATCATTGACCTTGCCGACAACAATTGAATCGATCTTTTTCTGGTCCACATCGAGAAGGACATCCTCGACTTCCCCGACAAACATCCCTTTGTCGGTATAGATTAGAAGTCCGAAAAGCTCAGTAATCTGGGTCTGCATCGCTATCAGATGAAAGTATATACTATAATGGTTAAAAAGATAATCCTTTCATTATGGACTGGTCGTTTCGGATCGGGCGCATTTTCGGGATTCCTATCCTGATCCATTTCACATTCCTGTTGATCATCCCGCTCTTTGCCTGGATCATCGCAAGCCAGATCACGACGACCACAGACCTGATCCGGGAGATGTATGAAGTCCCCATCGACATGTCGCTCATCACGGCCGGGTATATGCCCTACGTGCTGGGAACCGTTGTCTCATTCGGGTTGTTTGGCGGTGTGCTCGTCCACGAGCTCGCCCATTCTGTCATCGCACGGCGCAACGGGATCAGGATCAACAGCATCACGCTGCTGATCTTCGGTGGTGTTGCGTCCATGGAGGACCGGCTTCCCGATCCCATGGTCGAGCTGCCCATGGCGCTCGTCGGCCCCCTGACCAGCCTCGTTATTGGCATCATCTGCAGCGGCCTTGTCTACATCACTCCCGCAATCACAAGCGATCTTGGGGTTGCCGGAGTACTACGCTTTCTCTTTGGCTATCTCGGCATCCTCAACATCATCCTCTTTGCCTTCAACCTCCTGCCCGCGTTTCCGATGGACGGTGGCAGGGTGCTCCGGGCGTGGCTGGCAAAGAGGATGCCGCTCCACCGCGCCACCCGGATTGCCGCTGATATCGGTAAGGGGTTTGCGATTATCTTCGGGCTCATCGGAATCGTCTCTTTGAGCCCCCTGCTCCTGCTCATCGCGTTCTTCATCTATATCGGTGCGAGCCAGGAGACAGTCGCGGTGAAGTATAGCGTTCTTCTGCAGGATATCCGGGTGGGCAGCATCATGAGCGGTCCGGTGATCACTGTCGCACCGACAGTTCCGGTCACCAGGGTGATCGAGATGATGTATGCGACCAAGCACCTCGGGTTCCCGGTGGTTGAGCACGATGTCCTGATGGGCATGGTAACCGTCGCTGATGTCCAGCGGATGTCTTCCATTGACCGCGACGCGATGCAGGTGCGGGACGTGATGACCCGCGGTGTAATCGCGGTGACACCTGAAACGCCGGTGGTGGATGTGCTCAGGATTATGGGGGGAAAGGATATCGGGCGGGTACCGGTAGTGGACAAGGACAGGCTGGTGGGGATCGTCACCCGGAGCGATATCCTGAAAGTGGTCGAGTTAAAAGAGATCTAGACCATCCTGTGATAACGACTATTTATAAAGTCGCACCTTTTCCATCAATTTTATCCGATGCGTCGGAACTCTCCTGCAAAAATTCACGGGGTGCAAACCTTTTTTATGAGCGGGCATGAAACTAACCGATGAAAACCTATGGATAAGATCAGTATTTCTTCAAATTTCTTCATCCCTATGCCGGTACTGCTCGTAGGCACGCAAGTGAACGGCAAAGCAAATTTCATGCCTTTGGGCTGGTGCTCGCGGGCGAACGCGAATCCGCCGATGATCCTATGCGGCATCAACAAGGCGCACTACACACCGCAGGGGATCAGAGAGACAAAGACATTCTCGTTAAACATCCCGTCCTCCGACATTATAGAGAAGACCGATTATTGCGGGCTGGTGTCCGGAAAAACGGTTGACAAATCAACAATTTTTGATGTGTTCTACGGCACGCTCAAAACCGCCCCGATGATCAGGGAATGCCCGGTTACGCTCGAGTGCCGGCTCGTCCGGATTGTTGAACTGCCCACAAACCACATCTTTATTGGTGAAATTGCAGGAGCATACGCCGACCCTGCGTTCATCAGGGAGGGAAAACCCGACTTCAGGGCAATCAACCCCCTTTTACTGACAATGCCTGACAACAGCTACTGGAAGATGGGGGAGTATGTCGGGAGAGCGTGGGAGATCGGGGCTAAGATGAAGACGGGGGTATAGCCTTTTAAATCCGGATCAGGGATTCAACCGCTGAATCACCCGCCACCCTCCTGAACTCTTCCGGTGTTTTGAACGGCCGCTTTGCTATAATGCCGGCAACCGCCTTTTTCGAAATCCCAGGCAGCCATTTCAGTGCTGAGGCAGGCAGCTCGTTGATCCGGATCGGGACGGGAAGAGCGGTGACCGACCGCATGCCCCAGTCGACAACTGCCACATCGAGCACGGTCTTTACGGCAAGCAGAAGGGGGATACCGATCAGAAGGGGATAGGAGCCCATCTGCCGCCCGAACGAGATTTCACCGCTGGCTTCGATCCTGACATCCCGGAACACGGTTCCCTGAGGGAAGAGCCGCCGGAGCATCGGATAATCGATCTTCTCCCGTACAAACTCCTTGAATGCCCGGAAACGGCGTTCATTCTTGCCGAGGGTGTTCTTCAGATACGCCGGGGTGCCCGGAAACGGCATGACCTGCCGGATATTGATCCGCCGGACTGCAAGCCCGCTCTCCAGCACACGCGAAAGGAACTGTTCGTTGAGGTCGTAGGTGCGGGACGTTTCGCCCTCAAGCCCGCAGACAAAGTTCAGCCCCGGCAGGAGCTCCGGGATCCCGTCCCGCCGCACACCGCCCACCTCGTTCACAATCTCGATCGCACGGAACACCTCATCCGGCAGCGCCTTGAGGTTGTTCGCTGCCACGACAGCAGGGTCGGCGGTTTCCATGCCGAACGCAGCAACATCGCCTGTGGTGTGGTAACGGACGATCGAACGCAGCGCCTCACGGGCGGCGTCCTCGTGGCGGGCGATGGTTGCCGGGTTCGTGTTGTCGATGTGGAGTGTCTTGAGCTCCGGTGCCGCTGACCGGATCGACGAAAAAAGATTCTCGACAAGTTCCGGACGCGGGGACGGGAATTCCCCTTCGCCGGCGCCATAAGCAAGGATGTCCGGCTGGCGCCCGACCCGGAAATGCCGGGCGCCCTCCCGGTACAGCGCCGCAACCTCAGCGGTAATACTCCCGATGCTCCGGTATTTCGGGCTGCCGTAGAATGGTTCGGTACAGAACGAACAGCCCCCCGCAGCGCCATGGGAGCAGCCCCGTGCAGTCTCGAGTTCGCACATGACAAACGGGTAGTCGGGGTGCTGCCGGATGATGGTACTGCCCGATACACTCCACGGGTCGGTGCGTGCATAATCGAGATTGCCCTCGACCCGGCTGCCATTGAGGTACTCATCAAGTGCGGTTGCCGGTTCACCGGGGAGCAGTGCATCAAACCCGCCGATAGCCTGCCGGATCGCTTTCTGCCCCCCCTCCGGCGCGTAGCCGAACCGGATCGGGCCGCCAATCAGTTTTTTCGGGTGAGAGAGCGCGAGGCCGACCTGCTGGATCTCGGTGAGCGTTGCCGGCGTCCCGCCAAGATACTTGCCCGGCACGGTGGCACCGGCGATCATCACGACAATGTCTGCGGCGTTGAGCGTATTGATGTGCGCCGGATCAGTGCGGATCTGGTCGATCGTGAGGTACCGCACTGAGTACCCGTGCTCAACGAACACTCCAGCAACGGTGCGGATGTAAGGCGAGATATACGGGGGAACACCGAGGCAGGCGGGTTCGTCAACGTAGCCATCGAGGATAACTGCTTCAGCACCCATGCCCGATCAGCCCGAGGAGTTTTCCTGCCCAGAAGAGCTTGCCCCGTTTCATCGGATCGACGTCGGTATCACCGAGGTCAAAACCGATGATCGTGATCCCTGAAGCACCGAGTTCATCCGCGGCAAAGACGGCACGGTCACCGTCCGTAAACCCGCCGAAGTTGTGGACGTGCGGGATCGGGGTTGCCTGCGTCGTGCCCACAACGGGGCCGGCGAACCGCCTCACCCAGTGGCGCAGAAGCGGCATGTTGTCGCCGTGGGCGTGGACGACGATGATGGTGCCCTCACGGTTCATGTCGATGAACCGGTCGGTCGCCCCGTCAAGGTCGGTGAAGATCGCTTCCGGGTGGATGCGGTGACCAAGAAGCACGTCGGCCGCTGCATCCGCGGCAAAGACAACCCCGCGGATCTGTAAAAGTTCGTCTTTTAAACAGGGAGCATTGCCGCAGACGGTGACATGCTGTCCCCGGCAGAGGGCGGCAAGCATCGGGAGGTCGTCGCGGGGGAGGAGCGAGGCAAGGAGCCGTGCCGCTTCTTCATCCTGTGCACGGTCAAACCCAAAATAATCGAGGATGGCGAGGTAATGTGGTTCCCATAGTTCGTACCGCATCCTACTTTCCCTCGTTCTCGAGCCCGACAAGGGTCTTGAACTTCTGGAGGATGGGATCGATGACGATCGTGAGGAGATCGGCTTTCTGCTCCACCCTGCCGAAGTAGTGGAGGGGCAGGGTGGCGGCTGCCATGTTGGGGTGTCCGCCCGCGTCTCCGATGTCCCCGAACGCCTCGGCAAGGGCGTTGCCGATGTGGAGCCGGATGTCGCGGTTCCGCGCCGAGACCACGATCGCGGTATCGGTGATGCCGTAGACGAGCGCCGTGTTCACGCCCTCAAGCGTGATCAGGATGTCGGCTGCCTGCGGGAGGGCGTCCCGGTTCATCACGTACCCCACGTTGGAGAAGAGGGACCCGCTGACGAGTTCGCGGTTCTGGATCGCTTTTCCGAGCACATCGATCGTCTCCTGCGAGAGCGAGGGCGACATGATCTTGTCAAGGAGGTCGGCATCGGTGAGCGGTAGGAGGAACCCGGCATAGTTCAGGTCCTGCGGGGTGGTGTTGCGCTTGAAGTCTTTCGTGTCAGCCCGAATGCCATACATGAGGGCGGTTGCCACGCGCTTGTCAACAGGGATGTCAAGCTCCTGCAGGTACTGGGTCAGGATGCTCGCAGTCGCCCCGACGCCCGGGCGGATATCAATAAAAGTGCCTGCGGACGACGTGTGCTTCCCGTCCTTATGGTGGTCGATGATGATGTGGATCTTTGTGCCTGGCGGGACGTCGTTGTTGGCGCCCGGTGCAGGGCTGTCAACGAGTGCGAGATAGGTGCATTTTGCGAGTGCTTCGGGTGTCAGGTGCTCCATCTTGATTTCCAGCAGGTTGACGAACGTCCGGTTCTCCTGGTGCCCGATGTTTCCCTCGTAGAAGATACGGGTCGTGAGATTTTTGGGGTTCGCATGCTTCACGATAGCAGCAAGCGCCATGGCGCTTGCAATGGCATCCGGGTCAGGGTTCTGGTGGGTAATGATACCCAGCGTCCCTTCCCAGCCGGACAGGAGGGCAAAGAGCCGCTGCGAGATCCGGCTTACGTGCTGTTTTCTGACCTGAAGGATCGCCGCCTTTGCGACCACTTCCTGCGGGTAGAGGACGAACCCGGCACCGGCGGCGGACAGCTTGTTCCCGCTCACCGGATCAATCGCACGGGCGATCACCTGCGCCGCCGGGTACCGCTTCCTGATCGCACCGACCGCGGCAAGGTTTGCCTCCGCATCGCCCGTCATCACAAACGCGACCTCGGGCTCGGGCAGCCCCGCGAGCATGTCGGGTGCCCTGATGTCCCGCACGAACGCGTCATACTTCTGGTCGCGGAGGCTGCGGACGCGCTGCTCGTCCCGGTCGACCACGACCACGTGCTCGTTCTCCTTTGCCAGTTCGAGGATAATGTTGTACCCGGTCGTCCCGCAGCCGAAGATGAGGTACTTGATCTGGCCCGGGGGCACAAACGGCGCTGCGTCAGGCATGTTACACTGATGTCGGCGTCTATCCTATTAAGGAATTGCAGGAGACGGCGGGAAAAATCTCTCTCGAAACCTTTATTCAGGATAGTCGACCACGTTATTAGGCTAAGTGGGTCTGTAGCTTAGTCGGCATAGCGGCGGACTCTTAATCCGCAGGTCAAGGGTTCAAATCCCTTCAGGCCCGTA
>CAIULN010000044.1 GCA_903900025.1 uncultured Methanomicrobiales archaeon
CCCGTCGGACCTTAAGAGACTGGGGGCATGGAGGAATACCAACGTGAAGGTGACCAGCGATTACGGCAGCGTTGTGGTCAAGGCAATCGAAACAACGCAGGGACCCCACCCAGGCCTAGGGTTCATTCCCATGGGACCGTGGGCAAATTCCATTGTCAATCCAAATACCTACTCAACGGGAATGCCGACGTTCAAAGGCGTTCCAGTCAAGGTGGAAGTTGCCATCAATGAGCCGATACTTCTCGGTATTGAACTCGTCCAGAAACAATGCGGGGTGAAAGTAGGATGACAAAGACCGTTACTGACGTCGTGTGCCCGTTCTGCGGGACCCTGTGCGATGACCTTGAAGTGGTTGTTTCTGATGACGGGAAACAGCTCACAGAGGTCTACAATGCCTGCGTGATTGGAACCGAGAAGTTCCTGCACTCGCAGGCAAAGGACCGGGTCACCCGTCCCCGGCTCCGGCAGGAAGACGGCAGCTGGAAGGAGATCAGCTACGATGAAGCGGCGGAATATACGGCACAGATGCTCGCAAAAGCGAAGAAACCCCTCATGTACGGATGGAGCTCCACAAACTGTGAAGCACAGAGCATGGGTCATGAGATTGCAGAAATGGTCGGTGCATGTGTGGACAACACCGCTGCTGTCTGCCATGGCACGACCCTCATTGCCGTGCAGGATATCGGTATCCCGAGCTGTACTCTTGGTGAGATCAAGAACCGTGCGGACCGCATCCTCTTCTGGGGCTGCAACCCGGCGCACGCCCACCCCCGCCATATGTCCCGCTACTCGATCTACCCCCGCGGGTTCTTCACGGGCAAGGGACAGAAGAGCCGCAAGATGATCGTCGTCGATCCCCGTGTCACCGACACGGCAAAACTCGCTGATGTCCACCTGCAGGTTGAGCAGGGGCGCGACTACGAACTGCTGAATGCATTCCGTGTTGCGCTGAACAATGAATGGCTCCCCGATGTCGTTGCAGGCATCCCTGCAGAGAAGATCCGTGAAGCCGCGGACCTCTGCAAGAGCGGTCGCTTCGGGATCATCTTTTTCGGCATGGGTGTGACCCAGACACTGAGTAAGAACCACAACATCGACGAGGCGATTGCCCTCACCAAACACCTCAACGAATTCACGAAATTCTCGATCATGCCGATGCGGGGGCACTATAACGTGACAGGGTCCGGTGAAGTACTGGCCTGGCAGTTCGGGTTCCCGTACTCCGTAGACCTCACCCGTGGATTCGCACGGTATAATCCCGGTGATACCAGTACGATCGATTTACTCGCACGTGGCGAAGCGGATGCCATGTTCACGCTCGGGAGCGACCCGGGTGCCCACTTCCCGATCAGCTGCGTGAAGCAGATTGCACAGTTACCGTCAGTCTGTATTGATCCGCACCAGACCCCGACAAGCGGTGTCAGCAAACTGCATGTGCCGGTCGCTTTTTGCGGGGTTGAGGTCGGTGGGAATGCCTATCGTATGGATAATGTGCCGATTGATATGCGCAAGGTTGTCGACCCGCCCGCTGGGATGCTGACCGATGAGGAGTTCCTTACCAAAGTACGCGACCGCGTGAAACAGCTCAAGGGGTTGGCATAACCATGGCGGAATATATCATCAAGAACGGACATGTCTTCGACCCGGTACAGGGCATCAAGGGGGACAAGGCAGATGTCGCCATCAAGGATGGCAAGATCGTCAAGGATAATGAGGTATCGTCAAAGGCAAAGGCCATCGATGCAAAGGGCAAGACGGTCATGGCAGGTGCCATTGAAATCCATGCCCACATTGCAGGGCCAAAAGTGAACGTGGGCAGGATCTACCGGCCTGAAGACAAACTCTTCACCTACACACCCAAGAAAGGGAACATCCGGATGGCCGGAGGATTTTCGATCCCCACCACATTCAAGACCGGCTACGAATATGCAAAGATGGGATACACCACCGCAATGGAAGCGGCAATGCCCCCGCTCTTCTCGCGCCACGTGCACGAGGAGATCCGCGACACCCCCATCATCGACGAGGGCGCGTTCCCGGTGTTCGGCAACAACTGGTTTGTGATGGAGTATCTCAAGAACAACGAGATCGAGAACACCGCGGCATATTGTGCCTGGCTGCTCAGAGCGACCAAGGGGTACGCGATCAAGCTCGTCAACCCCGGCGGGACCGAGGCGTGGGCATGGGGCCTGAACTGTCTCTCCGTCAATGACCCGGTTCCCTATTTCGACATCACGCCGGCAGAGATTATCAAGGGGCTTATCGAAGCAAACGAGTATCTCGGGCTGCCGCACTCGATCCATATCCACCCGAACAACCTCGGGAACCCGGGCAACTTCACGACAACGCTTGATACCCTCAAGCTTGCCGGAGGGTACAAGGCGAAGAACAAGTTCGGGCGCGATCAGGTGATGCACCTCACCCACACGCAGTTCCATTCCTATGGCGGTGAGAACTGGGGGAATTTCGAGTCCAAGTCAAAGGAGATCATGGACTACGTGAACAAGAGCAAGAACATCACAATCGACACGGGCAACGTCACGCTGGACGAGACCACGACCATGACCGCCGACGGTCCGTTTGAGCACCACCTGACAGAACTGAACCACCTGAAGTGGGCAAATGTCGATGTGGAGCTCGAGACGGCGGCGGGTGTCGTGCCCTATATCTACAGCCCTGACATCAAGGTCTGTGCCATCCAGTGGGCAATCGGCCTTGAACTCGCACTTATGGCAAAGGACCCGATGCGCTGCTTCATCACCACCGATCACCCGAACGCCGGCCCGTTCACCCGGTACCCGCGTGTGATCAAGTGGCTGATGTCTGCAAAAGCACGGGAAGCCCAGATCAAGGCATTCAAGAACAGCGACAAAGTCATTGCTGCAACACACATTGCCGGCATGGACCGCGAGATCTCGCTCTACGAACTTGCCCAGATGACCCGTGCAGGCCCGGCAAAGTCACTTGGGTTATCCGGCATGTGCGGCGGTTTAAAACCCGGTATGGACGCAGATGTCGTGGTATATGACTTCAGCCCGGACAAACCGGTCGCCAACCCCGACCAGATTGAGGCGGCGTTCTCGAGGGCTGCACATGTCTTCAAGAGCGGTGTGGAGGTCGTGACAAACGGTGAAGTCGTGAACAACGGTAACAAGCGCACGATCTGGGTCAACGCCAAAGTGAAAGAGAACCCGCAGGTCATGCGGGACATCCAGGAAAAATTCCTGAAGTACTACAGTGTCTCCCAAGCGAACTACGAATCCCTCGGGCACCACTTTGTCCCGAACCCGTATGCCATAGAGGTGGATGCGACGCAGTGAGGTGGAGACATGGAAACTGTAACCATTACCATGAAAAACCCGCCTGCACTCTACCTGGAAGCAGACAATGTCTCACCCGATAAATTTGCAGGAAAGACCGGATCGCAGATCGCCGAGCTCCACGTGTACGAGGGAAATACAACCTCAACACTCGGCAAGTATTTTGAGGTGAGCGGCAATGCAGGCGCAACCGCTGCCGACACAAAGATTGTCGTCAAGGGCGATGTGAAGAAGGTCAAGTACCTTGGCATGAAGATGTCCGACGGTGAACTTGTCGTAGAGGGAAGCACTGACCTGTACGCAGGCGCCTGGATGACGGGGGGAAAACTTACCGTTACGGGTAATGTCGAGGCGTTTGCCGCAACCGGCATGAAGGGCGGAGAACTCACCATCGAAGGCAATGCCGGCAATTACCTTGGTGCTGCCTACCGCGGCGACTGGCGCGGGATGTCCGGCGGCAGGATCCTTGTTAAGGGGAATGCGGGAAGTGATGTGGGCATGTACATGCTCGGTGGCGAGATTGTCATCAACGGGAATGTGGATGTTCACGTCATGACCCATGCTGAAGGTGGCAAGGTCACCATCAAGGGCAATGCCAAGAGCAAACTTGGCGGACAGCTGGTTGATGGTACCATCATTGTCTTTGGCACCATTGACGTGATGATGCCCGGCTTCAAGCCTGTCGGCACCGTGGAACTTGAGGTAGACGGCGCAAAGGCAAAGTTTGCGCACTATATCGGTGACACCGGCGAACGGAAAAAGAAGAGGAAAGGGCAGATCATCTACGGGAATCTGTACAAGAAGATCTGATCCAAAAATTTTTTGTCCCACCACCACTATACAATCGGAACAACAATACCCATGACAAACGGGGGCCCTCACAAGGCCGGTGGCGGAAACCCGCCGGCACACTCACTGCCCCAAACACCAACTAGTTATCAGGAAGCGCACCGGAAATTCGAAAAAGTTATGAACCAATATATCATCAAGTAACACTTTTTTTTAAATTATTCACACCGAGTAAAAAAAAGAAATAGGTTTTATATGCTATATTTGAACATTCCGCCTTTTTTTGTTATTATTTTTTATGTTATATAAAATAAAAATTCCAATAAAGATAGCAATGCTTATATGGCGAGGTTGGGTATTATTCAATGTCCCATCTTAGGGGACGTGCAATAGCGACTTTCATTTACTACCAATACACCCGTTAGCAACGACTATCGTTCAATGACTGTATCGTATCGAAGTAAAACTGAAATTGGAGGAATAATTATGAAATACAAGGAAACAATTGACCTCTATGACGATGAGGGCAAGCTCTTAAAGAGCAATGTCGCTCTCGAAAAGATCAGCCCCTGTGTAAACAAGGGCGCACAGAGGATCATCGACCTGACCAAGAGGACGGTCGCCATCAACTTTGGCGGAATCGATGATGCATTAAAGACCGGAAAGGTCGGCGGGAAGGGCAACCAGGTTCTCGGACGGTCCCTCAAGGTGGACTGTGTGAAGGACTGCGATACCCTTACAAAAGCGATCAAGGACATGGTCTCGGTCGTCGATGGCGATGACACGAAGATCACCAAGATCGGTGGCGGCAAGATGATCCTTGTCGAGTGTCCATCTTCCCGTCTTGCAGCAGCAGCAACCTATGATGTTTCGTCAACGGTAGCCGCAGCGGCAGCGACCCAGGCGATCATCGACCATTACAAGATCGGCATGTTCGATGCTGCCATGGTCAAGGCAGCTATCTGGGGTAGCTACCCGATGACGATGGGCATGGACGGCGGCAATGTCATCTCAGTTCTTGCCATCCCGCAGAACAGCGAAGGTCTAGGCTACGCACTGCGCAACATCGCAGCGAACCACGTTGCCATGATGACCCACCGCAACGCCATCCAGGCATCCGCACTCTCATCCACCTTTGAACAGGCGGGAGAGTTCGAGATGGGCATGGCAGTCGGTCCGTTCGAACGTGCACAGCTCCTGCTCTACGCATACCAGGGCCTGAACGCCAACAACCTCTTATACAACCTCGTCAAGGAAAACGGCAAGACCGGTACCATCGGTACTGTCGTGCAGAGCCTCGTTGAGAAGGCAATTGAGGACAAGGTCATCAAGCCCGGCAAGAAGGGCAAGAGCGGCTACATCTTCTATGAGACCAAGGACCCGATGCTCTGGAGCGCCTATGCTGCAGCAGGTACACTCGCGGCGACGATGGTGAACTGTGGTGCACTCCGTGGTGCACAGGCAGTCTCCTCGACGCTGCTGTACTTCAACGACCTGCTCGAGCACGAGACCGGCCTCCCAGGCTGCGACTTCGGTCGTGTCATGGGTGTAGCGGTTGGTTTCTCGTTCTTCAGCCACTCGATCTATGGTGGCGGAGGGCCAGGGGGCTTCAGCGGCAACCACGTCGTAACAAGGCACGCAGCCGGTGTCGGTATCCCGTGCGTCGTTGCAGCCTGTGCGCTTGACGCAGGAACCCAGATGTTCGGTCCCGAGCAGACCTCGAAGGCCTACCAGGACTCGTTCGGCCAGCTTGAAGAGTTCAAGAAACCGATGCAGGCAATTGCAAAGGGCGTATAAACCCCCAACGGATCCAGATGACAGATACCACGTTCCCTCAGGTCAGGATTGCACCAGAGCGGTTGCTGAACCCCGATACCGTAGAACGAATACTGAATAAAATATTCTGTATCAACGGGGTCAGGCGGATGCTCCTCAACGGACACCGCCTCCCTGCAATCGTTCCCTACGGTCCCGCAAAGGGTCAGCTGAACCCTCACGAGATGCGGAGGGTCATTAAAGTCGGGGATCAGGAGGTCCAGCTCGAGATCCATGTTGGAAACATCATTCTTGAACTGGAAAACCGCGATCCCATTCCTGAACTGAAAGCCGCGTGCGATGAGGTATTCACCCAGTTTTCCTACCGGCTCCAGGAGGGCAGGTTCATGAAAACTGAAGCAAGTCTCGTCGATTATGCAAAATACGGTCCTGATGCAGACAAAAACCTGCTGGGTCTTTCCGACCCGAAAAGCAGGTCAGGCCCGGTAATCCTCCAAGGTACCAGATAGAGATGCCAATCGGACGCGTAACCCAGGTTGTCGACTGCCGTGAGGCGATGGGCATGGGGAAAGGAGGAGGTCTTGCCCAGCGGGGCACCATCTCCGAATGCCGGTATCCCGATGTCATTGTCGTCGGGATGTCTCCCGGTCGCCGCCACGTGACAAAACCGGTGTGTGATATCACCTCCGGGCTCCGGCAACAGGGTGTCGAGTACAGTATCAGCACACTGGTGCTGAACGCGGGAAGCGGTGTCCCGCCGGATGCAACGGGTATCAGCGGTGCTCTCGGTGCCTCTTTTGGGCTTACCAGCAAAGAGATTGCGCAGATCGAGCGGCACAAGGTCGCCATCCTCCACCACGGGAATGTCCGTTCCCACGTGGTGCACAAGGTGAGGTTCATCCTGACCTACTGTGATGTGAAGGCGGTCGTTGTTTCGCAGGCACCGGTGGACTTTGAGGATTTTGCAAAGGTGGGAGTTAAGACATCCATGGTCATGCCGCCCGCCGACCGTATCAAAACCAAAGGTACAGTCATGGCAATCGTGAGCGGCGTGACACGGGGGCAGACACCCACACGCGAAAAAATGGTTGACGTCATTTCAGCCGTCATGAAATTGATGAAAAAGCAAGAAAAATTGGAGTGATAAAACAATGGCATATAAACCACAGTTCTTTCCGGGCTCCACCCATATCGCCGACAACCGGCGTAAGGTGCTGGACCCCAACCACAAGCTGGAGAAGATCCGGGACATCAGTGACAAGGACATTGTCCTGCTGATGGGGCACCGTGCACCGGGCTCCGCATACCCGACTGCACACCCGCCGCTCTCCGAGCAGCAGGAGCCAGCCTGCCCGATCAGGAAGCTTGTAACACCAACAGATGGTGCAAAGGCCGGAGACCGCATCCGGTACATCCAGTTCACCGACTCGATGTACAACGCGCCCTGCCACCCCTATATCAGGAGCTATCTCGAGTCCTACCGGTTCCGCGGGATGGATCCGGGCACCCTGTCCGGGCGTCAGATCATCGAGTGCCGCGAGCGGGACCTCGAGAAGTACGCAAAGGAGCTTGTCTCAACCGAGATCTTCGACGCAGCCCGCACCGGTATCCGTGGCTCCACGGTGCACGGACACTCACTCCGTCTTGGAGAAGATGGCATGATGTTCGACATGATGCAGCGCTTTGTCCTCGACAAGAAAACCGGCATCGTGAAGTACGTCAAGAACCAGATCAGCGAACCCCTTGACACAGAAGTCAAGGTCGGCAAGCCGATGGACGACAAGTGGCTCAAGGCGCACTCAACGATCTACCACTCACTCGTTGGCGTGGGAACCCGCGACGACGCGGAGCTAGTCGAGTACATCCAGCGCATCCACTCGCTCAGAGTGAAATATGGCTTCATGCCAAAGGAGTGAAGAAACATGGCAGCAAAAGCAAAAATCGAAAGGACCCAGAAACTGTTCCTGAAGGCAATGAGGGAGAAGTTCCAGGAGGACCCTGAGTCCCAGAGGACAACGTACCTCCGCCTAGGGCTCAAGCAGTCTCCCCGCAAGATGGAATTTGTCAAAGAGGGGCAGAAGGTTGCCATGGAACGCGGCATCTCGGCATACGACCCCGTCCGCTGCCACATTGGCGGTATCCCGCTCGGGCAGCGCAAGCTGACACCCTACGAGGTCAGCACCACCGGTGTCTTTGTCGAGGGCGACGACCTGCACTTCGTCAACAACGCTGCAATGCAGCAGATGTGGGACGATATCCGCAGGACCATCATTGTCGGCCTTGACCTCGCCCACCAGACCCTGCAGAAACGTCTGGGCAAGGAGGTCACCCCTGAGACCATCAACGAGTACCTCCACGTGCTGAACCACGCGATGCCCGGTGCGGCAGTCGTGCAGGAGCACATGGTCGAGACCCACCCGGCGCTCACCGATGACTGTTATGTTAAGGTGTTCACCGGCGACGACGAGATGGCAGACGACATCGAGCCCCAGTTCCTGATCAACCTCGACAAACTGTTCCCCGCAAAGAGCGCAGCAGCGCTCAAGGCAGCGGTCGGCAAGTCGATGTACCAGGCAATCCACATCCCGACGATCGTCAGCCGCACGTGCGATGGCGGTACCACGTCACGCTGGTCTGCGATGCAGATCGGTATGTCGTTCATCGGTGCCTACCACATGTGCGCCGGTGAGGCGGCAGTCGCCGACCTCGCATTCACCGCAAAGCACGCCGGCATGGTCGAGATGGCAACCATCCTGCCCGCCCGCCGTGCCCGCGGACCGAACGAACCCGGTGGCGTCAAGTTCGGACACTTTGCCGACATGGTCCAGTCAGACCGCAAGTACCCCAACGACCCGGTAAGGTCATCCCTTGAGATCGTTGCAGCAGGATGCATGCTGTTCGACCAGATCTGGCTCGGTTCCTACATGTCCGGCGGTGTCGGGTTCACCCAGTACGCAACCGCGGCATACACCGACAACATTCTTGACGACTTCACCAGTTACGGTGTTGACTACCTCAAGAAACAGTACAAGGGAATCGGACAGGCAAAAGCAACCCAGGACGTCTGCAACGACCTGGCAACCGAGGTCACGCTCTACGGTATGGAGCAGTACGAGCAGTTCCCGACCACGCTCGAGGACCACTTCGGAGGCTC
>CAIULN010000045.1 GCA_903900025.1 uncultured Methanomicrobiales archaeon
CCGAGCAGGCCAAGACCAAGATGCATGATCTTGCAAAAGAAGGTCTTACCCTTGCAAAACCCCAGATGGACCTCATGATCGCGATCCTCCGTAACTACCAGGGACGCGAATCGGTGGACGTCGGCGGTATGAAAGTCAACATGCCCAAAACCCTCGGGTACCACAACCAGGGCTACATGGCGACCCACCCGTTTTACGGCAGCTCGAGCCTTGATGAGCACCCGACCTGGGACATGGACCGATTCAAGGAGGTCCGGCCCTGGGACTGGTACATGGGCGAATGCACTGTAGATTTCGAAGAGCCAAAGTACCCGGTAGGCGGGACTACCAAGGTCGGGACCGTATGCAACCCACAGATGGAAGCCTGCACCGGTATTCCGCTCTATGACGGCCAGCCCGTTGAAGTCGGTCCGCGTGCACGTCTCGTCAAATTCAGGCATTTTGACGAGAAAGGTACCGTAGGCCAGAACATTGCGAGGGAGATGGAATACATGGACAGCTTTTATGAGATGCTCGATAAGATCGACGAGCTGAACACGAACGGCAAGGTCCTTGCAGATCACATCCCCGATGGCGATGGCTCACTCGGCTGGGCGTCCAACGAAGCCCCGCGTGGAACTGATGTCCACATTGCACGTGTCAAGGACTGGAAAGTCCAGTACTTCAGCATGCTCGTCCCGACCACCTGGAACTTCGCAACCTGCAGCGCTGCACTCACTGGTGCACCCTGGCAGCTTGCTGAAGTTATCATGCGCGGGTACGACCCCTGTGTATCATGTGCTACCCATATGATCGTCGTAGATGAGGACAACAAGATAGTGGCTCAGAAGCTTATCCAGTGAGTGTACCCCGCAATGCTGTATTCAGAGATCGTGATAGCAGGGTGTGGAAACCCCCTGTTTGCTGATGACGGTTTCGGTCCGGCAGTGATCGAGGAGATGCAGAATCTCCAGCTTCCCGACAATGTAACGATAGTTGATGCAGGCCTTGGGGGCCCGCACTTTATTTTTACCCTGCTCGATCCGGAAGTTACAAAGAAACTCATCATCGTCGATATTGCGGATTATGGCGCAGAGCCCGGATCGATAACCAAGCTCCGGGTGGAAGACCTCCCGCCGGGCGCCTATCGTGACGCCCATTCGTGGGATCTTGCAGAACCGCTCCAGCGGATCAAGGACCGGATCGAGATTACGATCATCGGGGTCCAGCCGGCACGGGTTACCGCCCCGGAGTTTGAACTAGGGCTCTCTGAAGAGCTTCAGAAAGCGATCCCGAAAGCCATCCGGGTCATACTGGAAATTATTGGAGTTGATTATGGGACTATTATCGAGCGTCTTCAAGAAGACCGTCAGCGAGGAACCGCCGAAAGCAGCGGCTCCGTCAAAACCAGCTGATGTAGCAACAAAACCAACAGAAACAAAAAAGGAGGTTAAGCCTGTGGCAGACAAGATTGCATTAGGCTATACACACCTGAGTGGGTGTACCGGTTGTACTGTGGCATTAGCAGACAACTATGCCGGATTATTAACACTCCTCGACCGATATGTCGACCTTAAATACATGCCAACACTTGCAGATGCAAGGCA